>DAOWHI010000096.1 GCA_030641505.1 Gemmatimonadota bacterium
CTATAATTGAATGATCTGCAAGGGGTTACACCCCCTCAAACCGTTTCATCACGTTTCATCAATTTTCGGGATTAGCTAACTCTTAACCAGTAGGTTCCAGGTTCGATTCCTGGGCGGCCCACCATCGCTAGTCATCGTCGGCCAGTTGCCGATTTCTCTCCGTTCAACCAAATCAGATCATCAGCACGTTCCTCCTAGTTCGTTGTAGCGCAAGCCACTAGCGGGTTACGACGCGGCTCGGCCTGTCCATTGCCGAAGGGCTTCGCGCAGAGCTCGTGAGATGGGGCTCAAACAGATGGCGCCGAGCATCGACTGCTCCGCGTCGAAAGGAGGAACGAGTCAAGGATGAGAAGAGCAGTACCGATGCTACTAGGAGCGCTGACAGTCTTTTCGGCCTGTGCGGAGAACGCGGTGGGGCCTGCCGGCCTAAACCCAGATCAAGACCGCGTAGCTCAATCCGAGGTGGGCGTGCCCCCACCCGATCCGCAGTTGCCCAACACGATCGACACCGATGGAGACGGCCTGCCAGACACGGCAGAAGAAATCTTGCTACGGCAGTTTCGACCGTCTTGGTATTTCGACGGACAGGAATTCATCTTCCCGATCTCGATCGCTCAATGGGGCCTGGCGACGGGCTCGATATCCCAGGGCAGCTCGAGGATTCCGTACAACAACCTCTACACACTGAAGAACGCCGCGCTCTCCCTCAGCCGAGGCGTCATGAAGCCGACCGGGTTCTTTATCGTCGGCAATCGGGAAGACGACGCTCCGGTCTACGTAGATGCCGTGCCGATGCCGGAAACCTTCTCGGTCGGGGGCAAGAACGAGCTGGTCTGGCTGCACTACTACCTGTTCTTCGGTGATGACGCCAAGCTCATCCTGTGGCCGAACGGTTTGCGTCACCGGGGGGATTGGGAGCACATCTGCATCCTGGTTGAGCGCAGCGCGGCCGGAATCCGGCAGCGTGCCCCGGTCAAGCTGCACTTCCACCATCACGGCGATCTCGACGTCAGTTCGACCGCCTACGCGTGGCACGCCGACTACTGGGGTTACAGACACCCGCGGGTCTATGTCGAGGCCGGTGCCCACGGCATGTACCGAAACCCGGGCCGGGGACCGGTAGGGCCGCACAACAGCAACGCTGGCTCGCCCGACAACCCGCTCGACAATCCACTGCGGTTCATGGCATCGCATTGGTCGACTCGGTTCGGGCAAGCAAAGGACGAAAAAGAGATTCTGCAACGGTACCGTGGCAAGTGGGGAGACAGCGGTGGGAGCCCGAAGGGGCCGCTGCAGTACAACAACAGCTGTGATCACGACTACGTCAAGCGCCCGCGGTCGTTTAGTTTCCGGTTGTCAGATTGCTAACCCACGGACGTCACGTGTTGAGGCGACTGCTATGAAGGTGATGCTCGGCGCTCTGATTCTCAACGTGATCTTGTCCGGCAATGTCCAGGCGCAAGTCGCAGAGGCGCCGCCCAGCGCGACTGAGAATCACTCCGCACCCTTACCTCTCGAGAACGACGCGTGCGATTCGGACTTCGATGGCGCATGGATTGGTGCCGGGGTCGGTGCGCTCGGTGGTCTGGGGTTGGCGGCCTTGATCCATGATGGGTGCGGCGAAGGGCTTTGTGCGGTGGGCGCGTTGCTGGGCTCGATTGCGGGTTTCTGGGCCGGATTGGGGATCGACTCGAGACGGTGTCGTCAGCCGCCCTCCAGCTCCTCGACCGACCTTGGCCAATCGTCCTTGAGCAGCCGGCTGAGCGCGCGATCGGCCAGTACACGGCCGTGGGTCTGGCAGGTGGGGCAGTAGTTCGTCTCGCGGTTGGCGTAGACGATGCGCTGAATCGGGGTCTCACACACGGGACATGGCTCGCGATACTTCCCGTGGACCGCCATCCCCGGATGAAAAGCGGTCACCTTCTCGGGAAATCCGTCGCCGACCTCCGAGCACCGAATCTCGATCCATTCTTCGAGGATCGTCCGCGAGGCCTGCCACAAGCACTCGATCTGGCCGGGGTCGAGGTTCGTGCTGAGCTGAAGCGGTGACAGCTTGGCGGCGTGCAAGATCTCGTCCGCGAACGCGGCTCCGATTCCGCTAAAAGTTCGCGGGTCGGTCAGTGCCCGCTTCAGGGTATGCCGCCCCTGGAGGAGCGCGCGACGAAACTCCTCCAGTGTTGAGTCAGGAACCTCGATGCCACCGGGATCGAGCGCCTGGAGCGCTTTCGCACCGAGAACCAAGTGCAGCGCCACTCGACGCATGGTGCCGGCCTCGGTCAAGAGGAGTGATCCGGTCGAGAAGTCAAACGCTGCTAGCCCCCGTTTGCGGGGAATCTCCCACTTCGCTTCCGCCCACCTGAGCCGGCCTGCCACCATGAGGTGTAGCACAAGAAAGAGATCGGGGTCAAAACCGATCACGAGTCGCTTGCCAATCCGGTCGATCTGGCTGACCCGTCGCCCGGTGAGCGTATCGAGCGGCGGGTCGAAGGTCTTGAGCAGCGCAAACGACCGCAGACGTACGTCGATCAGTGTGGAGCCGACGATTCTCGGCTCGAGCGCACGCAGGTAGGCTACGATCTCAGGAAGCTCTGGCACGTTGATCCAGACTATGGTTGGGTGGTGTAGGATCGCACGAGCAACCACGCGAAAACCTGAAGCCCAAGCGCTATCGTCAGCATCGCCATGGACAGCGCGATCACGAACTTGGCCCGGCGACGAGCCGGCCCGCCCTCGACCACGGGTGTGTCCATGAGGACCCGTGTTCCCGGCGGTGGCCACTCTCCCGTCGCGAGTGAGCGACGGGCCTTGCGCGCTTCGCTGACCCCCACCAGAGCGGTCGTCACGCCGACCACCGCAGCCGCCATCTTCAAGAACGACGCTGCGCGGTCGAAGGCGAGTTGCCGATCGTACTGGGCGAGCTTCTCGATCTCGGCCAATGCACGTTGCGTCCAATCATAAGTGACAAACCCACATACTATGATCACCACTAGAGCGATCGCCGTGTACACGCGAAGCCTATTGTCGGCATGGATCATTTTGGCGTTCATTGGGGTTCCAGTTTCGCCTCGCTGAGTCGAACGTCAACTTCGGAAACCGTTCCATGGTGCCCGTAAACATACGACGTCATGCCGACATCCGAGACGTACTCGACGACGCGATGATCGAACAGGGTGCGGTGGCTGACGTGGTACCGAGTCCTGGGGATCCCCGGATCGATCCCTTTGACGTCGAGCCCATCCAACAGCTCGACGCTCTCGACTACCCAACAGTACAAGTAGTCTTGTCGTGTTCGCGAGTTGAGGTCACAAAACCGCTTGAGCTCCGATAGCGGAAGATCGAGAAAGAGCTCGTATTCCTGGAGCAGATCGATCAGCGAGTCGCCGATGGCACGCAGTCGTTGCTCGACTTCGACAGCCCGCTTGTCGCTCAGTAGGTAGAGCTGCTCGGTTTCCCCTTCCCCGATCGCGACCACCAGGTGCCGACGTCGTCCGCGGCCTTCCTCGTACCATGCGAGATCGGCTGGGTGGCCTTCGAGCACCGCCGCCCGGAGCCCATGACGCTCCATGACGTCGACGATCTCCATCGTCCACTCGATCTCTTTTTCCAGCACGTCATTGGAGCCGGCTGGCGTCCAGCGTATCGTTCCGGTGTAGACCCAGGTGTTGCCCAACGCCATCGGAAAGACAGCTGGAGGGGATAGCTCCTGACCGAGTGCGTTGTCGGTCAGCAACGTGAGAGCGCCACCGATCAGCGGCAGAGCTGCCGAGCGCACGACAGATCGCCACACTGCACCGTAAGGTCGTTTCTCATGAGAAGCGCGCAACACGAGAAGTGACAATCTATTACGATATTCACGGATGAGCCCTCATGTGACCAGAGCCGGCTTTGTGGCGCTGATCGGACGGCCAAATGTCGGCAAATCGACACTGCTTAACCGACTCGTCGGGGTGCACCTGGCGGCGGTCAGTCCCAAGGCCCAGACGACCCGCCACCGGATCCCGGGTTTTCGAGTTGAGGGGGATACCCAGATCGTGTTCGTCGACACGCCCGGTCTGCTCGAGCCGGGATACGCGTTGCAGGCGGCGATGGTCCAGAGCGCCCGCGCGGCGGTCGAGGGCGTCGACGCGATCTACTGGCTGGTCGACACGGACGCGATCTCCGATCCAGAGCGAGAGCTCCTGACGATGCTTGAGAATGAGCCTGTTCCGGTGTTTCTCATCCTGACAAAGTCCGATCGAACGAGCCGGACTACGCTCGATCGATGGGAGTCGGCTTGGGGCGACGTCTTCCAGTGGGCTGGGCGCCACCGGGTGAGTGCAGTCACTGGCGAGGGAGTGGACAACCTGCTGGCGTCCACGCGCGGGGTGCTGCCCGAGCAGCCATTTTTCTACCCCGAAGAAGATCTGACCAACCTGAGCCTCCGGTTCGTGGCCGCCGAGCTCATTCGAGAGGCGTGTTATCGAGAGCTGGGCGCAGAGCTGCCATACAGCGTCCATGCAGCGGTCACCGACTGGGTCGAGCCGAGCGGCAAGAAAGTGAAAACCGCCTTGGAAGCAACGTTGTATGTCGAGCGCGAGAGCCAGAAGGGAATGGTGATCGGGCAGGGGGGCAAGAAGATAAAGGCGATCGGCATCCGAGCTCGTGGGGCGATCGAAGAGTTGATCGCCGGACCGGTTCATCTGTCCCTCCGAGTCAAGGTTCGGAAAAAGTGGTCGCGACGGGAAGCGGACCTCAAGTTCTTCGGCTACAAGCCGTAGCCGATGGATCGACTGCTGATCTAACGATGACACAGAAAGGAGCCTTCCATGGCGCTGGACAAGGAGTTGCTGGAGATCCTGGCTTGCCCAAAATGCAAAGGCAACCTGGAGTACAAGGAGAGCGAACAGGTTCTCGAGTGCGCCGCGTGCAAGCTGCGTTATCCAATCAAAGACGACATCCCGATCATGTTGATTGACGAAGCAGAATCTTTTTGAGCCTTGACGCGCTCGAACGCCGGATCATTCAGCACCTCGGCGAGCACGCGAAGCGACCGCTCAAGCTAAAGGAGATCGCTCGCGGACTTGGGGTCGGGGATGAGGGATATCAAGGGCTCAAGACGGAGCTCGTTCGGTTGACCGACGAAGGCTCGATCTACCGGATCAAAGGCCAGCGGTACGCGTTACCCGAGCAGATCAACCTTGTGGTCGGTCGCCTCGATGGCACTCGCGGCGGAGCCGGGTTCGTGGTCCCGGAGCGACGCATGCCCGGCACCGATATCTTCGTGCCGTCCCACCGGCTGGCCGGGGCGCGACACGGCGATCGCGTCGTGGCCCGGACCGAGCACCGCCGACGGGAAGGCAATCCCGAGGGTCAAGTGATCCGCGTCCTAGAGCGCGCGAGGACCCAGGTCGTCGGGACGCTTCAGCATGGGAAACACTTCGGTTTTGTTCGCCCCGACAACCCCCGCCTCCGGTTCGACGTGTTCGTGGCTGGGGAGCACCTGCAAGACGCCGGCGAGGGACAAAAGGTCGTCGCTACGATCGACGATTGGGGCGACGGAAAGAAGAGTCCCGAGGGCCGGATCACCGAAGTGTTGGGCGATGCCGACACTCCGGGGGTCGACATCCTATCGATCATCATGGGGCACGGGCTCGATACCGAGTTTCCCGCTGATGTTGAGTCTGCCGCCACGGAAATCACCGTCGACCTGGAGCTCGAAGCCGGCCGGCGGCTCGACCTGCGGGATAGAGCCGCGTTCACGATCGACCCGGCGGACGCCAAGGATTTTGACGATGCGCTATCGATTCGGCGTCTCGATGACGATCTGTATGAGGTGGGGGTCCACATCGCGGATGTGAGCCACTTCGTGGCAATGGACAGCGACATCGACGAGGAGGCGTACGAGCGCGC
>DAOWHI010000231.1 GCA_030641505.1 Gemmatimonadota bacterium
ATCCGACCTCCCGCTGGCGCGTCTGATCTGCGATCGCAATCCGGGACCGTTCTCGATGATCGTCCAGGCCGCCCTCGATAACAAAGATGGTTCTCGGGACGAGATCCGTGAGCGGGTGGAGCATCAAGGCCGGCAGGAGATCGCCCGCCTGGAGCGAGGGTTGGGGCTGTTGGAGACGATCGCCGCCATCGCCCCGTTGCTGGGCCTGTTGGGCACGGTGCTGGGGATGATAGAAGTGTTCGATGTCGTTTCACAGCAAGGAGCGGGACAAGCCCAGGAACTGTCAGGTGGGATCTCTCAGGCGTTGATCACCACTGCCACCGGCTTGTCAATCGGAATCCCCGCGTTGGTGGCGTACAACTACTTCGTCGGCAAGGCGGAGCGGCTAGTGCTCGACATCGAGGATCACACCGACCGGCTCATTCAAACCGTGCTGCTTTTCCGCGAAGCGAAAGACGGCGATGCGCCTTGAACCCGGTCGTCGTCGCAAGACGCTGATCAACGTCACCTCGCTGATCGACGTCGTCTTCCTGCTGCTCATTTTCTTCGTCGTGACATCCACCTTTCTCGAGCAGCCTGGGCTTGACCTGACGCTACCCGAAGCCGGGTCGGCGGAGTTGACCGTTAGGGAGCAGGTCACGCTCGGCGTCACCGCGGACGGTGAGATCTTCCTGAACGGAGATCCGGTCGAGCTCGACGGTATAGCGGACCTAATCGAGCAGGCGCTCGAGCGAGCCGGGACCGAACGAGTGCTGCTCGAGGCCGACTCGCGCGTTTCGCACGGCCGCGTGGTGGCGCTGATGGACGCCGCCCGCCGGGCCGGTGCCGGGGCGCTGTTGGTAGCGACGCGTCCCCCTGAAGGAACCGCCCAGGAACCGTGAACCAACCGGCGCGAACCTTCGTCGCGGCCGCGGTGTTGGGGGGCGTCTTGTTCATCGTGCCACCGGGGCCGCTGGCGGTCGCGCTGCTGATCGCCGCGCTGGTTGCGCTAGTGGCGGGACTCACCCGGCGATGGCCCCGGCGTTGGGGGTTGCGCATCGCGCACGTGCTCTTGTTCGCGTATCTCGCGGCGTGGGCCTACACGTACCTCGACGATTGGCGGCTCGCCCGCGGTGGCGCGGCGACTGCGGCTCGCTTGGAAACCGCGAAGCTCGATCGCGTGGCGGCGGTTCTTGGCGGCCGGCTTCAAATCGACCGTGCACTGGCGGTTCGTGTGGCGGGTGCGCTGGCCGCCGAGAGCGCCATGGACGGACGAAGCATGGTGCAAGATCCCGAGCTCTTCGTTTCGCTGGGCCGCGCCGTGCCGCCATTTCTGCCGACCGGCGTTGGGATCGAAGTGTACGACGCGGCTGGCAGCTTGCGTGCATGGTGGGGTGAGCCACGGGGTGGCCGGCTGCCGGCTGACTCGGTGGTGGCGCCGTTGGCGAGCGGCGTGGTACGCCGGCCGGCTGGCTACACGCTGGCCTACGCTGCCGTTCCCTGGAGCGTCGAGTCGGACAGTTTCGTCGTCGCCGTCAAGGACCTCTGGGCGGTCGAGACCCCGCTGCGGCGGGGTGTCGGCGAAACCGACCTGGTGTTGACGACGCTGGAGCAGGGCGAGGATCTCGCCTTCCGCGTTCTGGCACCTGGCGACGAGCCGGAGCAGCCCTCGGCATCGGCTGTCATTCGCGGGTCGGACGGAGAAGCGGTGGCGTCGGTCGTGAGCGAGCGGTTCATGCTCCGGCGTTATCTGGCTGAACGCCGGCGCGACGTGCAACGCATGCTGGCCGCCCTCTATTTGTGGCCGCTGTTGTGGGCGACGGGGGCGATCTGGCAGCTGGCGCGGCGACGTCATGCGGGGTCGAGCTTGGCCCGCTGGGCGATCGGACTCGCCGGACAAACAGTCGTGCTGGTCGGGCTCTGGGGGTTCGTCATGGAGTCCCGCTTCGTGGCGCGGTTGCTGCCCGACGCGTGGTTCAGCCCACTGACGTTTGCGACCGACTTTCTGGGCCCCGGCGGTCGTTCGCCCGGGGACCTGATGTTCACCGCGGCGATCGTGTTTCTGATCGTGTTGTCAGCCTATACGCTCATTCCGAGATCGCGGCGGCGGCTGTCCCGAATGTGGGCGGTGCCGGTGGTCGCTGGCGCCGCAACGCTGGCGATCCGTATTGCGCCGGCCGCCGGGGTGGTCGTCGAGCGGGCGCTTCAGAGCATGAGCCCGGGCGTCTTTTTCAGCTCGACGCTGTTGTTCTCGCCGCCTTATCTGATGGTGTTGCTGAGCCTCGCGCTGTTGGTCGCGGCGGCGATCGGAGTGTTGGCGGTTGTCTTCCGATGGCTCAACATGCCAACCGGCAGGGGATGGGTGCTGGGTGCGGCGGTGGTGACCGTAACGATGCTCGGGCTAGCGGCGATCAATCTTCCGGGCGCCGCGATGGCGGGCCGATTCTCGGCGATTGGGCCGCTGCTTGGCCTGGGTGCGGTCAGTGCCGCAGCGCTGATCGACGCCGCCGGACGCCGGCGGGACGATGCGCACCCCGCTTCGAGTGTCCGCTTCTCGCTGGTAGCGGTGGGTTTGGCATGCGTGCTCACCTTTCCGATCGTGGCCTTCGCCCGCGTCCAGGCCGCGCATGAGTTGCTGGTCGAGCGCGCCGAGCGGATCGGCGCAGCCTCGACCCAGTGGCTTCAGTACACGATGACGCGAACGATCGAGTATCTGGCGACCGAGCCCGAGGTCAAGCGAGCGATCCAAGACTCGAACCGCGACGCCGCATTGCTGTTGTGGAACCAGAGCCCGCTCCGGACGCTCGACTTCGCATCCGGACTGTATCTGTTTGATGCCGAAGGATCGACGGTCAGTCAATTCGCTCTGTCAGCCGTCGACTTGTCGGGTCGGGCGCGTCGCTACGCGCGGGAAACATCGGTGCCACGAGTCGAGATCGAAGGCGCGCCACGCGATCGTGGCATCTGGTGGGCGATCGTTCCGGTAAGTGAGGTCGTCGATGAGGTCGAGGAACGCGTCGGCACGGCGGTCGCGATGACCACCGGGGCGCTCGAGCTCCGGGAGCCGGCGGCGGGATCGGCGTTTGTGCTGACGGATCTGTTGGCCGGCTCCGGACCGCCATCCAACGCGCCGCAAATCACCGCGCTGAGTTCCGATGAGGTGCCGCCGCCGGGGACGTTGCTGACGACCGTCGTGCGCGAGGGCGAGGAGCCGGTCCAGCTCGCGATGCCGCTCGAGCCGTTGCTGCCCACCGCCCGTTCGTATGCAGTGTTCGCCTTCGTGGGGGTTATCTGTGGCATGTTGTTGGGTTTGATCGAACGTTGGGGAGACGTGCGCACCCGCGGTCGATGGTGGGCCAGCATCAGGGCCGAGAATCCGTTGCATTCCTTTCGCCTGCAACTGTTGCTGGCGTTCCTCGCGGTGGCCGCGGTGCCGCTCACGTTGTATGCGGTGCTGGGCTATCGTGCGAGCCGCCTAGAGCTCCAAGAGGCGACCCGGGCTGCAGCCGCCGAAGCGCTGGCCGCCGCGAGCCGCATGGTCGTCGACGATCCAGCGCTAGAACGGGGAACCCCGCGCCTTTTGACCGACCGGTTGAGGGGGGTCGCGGAGATCCTTCAACAGGATCTGGTGCTGTACTGGCAAGGTCGAACGGTGGCGTCCAGTCGGCCCGAGATCTTCGCCTCGCGGCTGTTCGCCGATCGCATGCCAGGTGAAGTGTATGCGGAGTTGTTTGGCGTTCGTCGCCCACTCGCGTTCGACTCGATGGTGCTTGGTCAGCGTTCGTTCCTGGTCGCGTACCAACCATTAGTGGAACCCGAGGCGCCGGCAGGCTACGTGTTGGCAACACCGTTGCTGATCCGTGAGGACCGAGCCCGAGCCGATCTGCAGCGATTGGGCGAGGGCGTGTTCCTGCTGTCGGCGTTCTCGTTGGGTTTCTTGTTGATCGTAAGTGGCGGGCTCTCACGGTACATGGCTCGACCGCTGTCAGCGCTCGAGCGTGGCACTCGGCAGATCGCCGCCGGAAGGCTCTCATACCGGCTCCCGGCACCCGCCCGACGCGACGAGTTCGGGCGCCTGCAAGGCTCGTTCAACGCGATGGCCGAGCAGCTGGATGTCAGTCAGCGAGCGCTGGAGCGCGAAAAGTCGAGGGTCCAGGCGATCCTGGCTTCGGTCGGTGCCGGTGTCGTGGCGCTCGACGAGCGCGGGCGGATCCGGCTGCTCAACGATCGCGCCGCTAGCCTGCTCGGTCAGGATCCCCGCGATGTGATCGATCGCCCGGTGGATGAGCTCGTCGACGACGATGGTGAGGCGAGCTCGTTCTGGCGGGCGGTTGGGTTGGAGTTCGAGCGAGGAGGGGGAGACGACCACGATCTAGTCGTTCGACGAAACGACGAAGAGCGGCACTATCACATGGTGGGAACGGCGCTGCGTGACGCCGTCGGGAGAGAGCGGGGATTGGTCGTGGCGTTCGAGGACATCACCGCCAACGTACAGTCACAGCGCGTGCTGGCGTGGGGTGAAATGGCGCGACAAGTCGCGCACGAGATCAAGAATCCGCTCACGCCGATGAAGCTCTCACTGCAACACCTTGAGCGTACCGTCGAAGATCGCCCAGACGATTTCCACCAAGTCTTTCACTCCAACCTCGACCTGATCCTGGCCGAGGTGGAACGACTCGAGCGAATCGCCAGCAACTTCGCTCGCTTCGCGGTTCCCGACCCGGCCGTTAACGAACCGTTCGATGCCGAGGTGGCTGCCCGGGAGGTGGTGGCACTATTCGAGCCCGGCGAAGACGAGGTGGTTTACTCACTCGACGTCGTTGGGCAGCCCCGGCACCTGCGCGGTGACCCTGAAGGGTTTCGACGCATCTTGGTCAACCTGCTTCAGAACAGCCGCGAAGCGGTGCTGGCCGCAAACGGCGGCAGCGTGCGCCTGCAACTCGACTGGAAACGTGAAACGGGTTGGGCCTGGATCTCGGTCGTCGACGACGGTGTCGGGCTCCCCGCGGAAGGCCTCGATCGGCTCTTTGAGCCGTCGTTCTCGACCAAGACACGCGGCACCGGTCTCGGCCTCGCGATCACACGCCGGATCGTCGAGGCCTGGGGGGGCACGATCGACTACGAGCGCCCGCCCGACCGAGGGACGGCGATCCACGTTCGGTTGCCCACGGTTCGAGCCGGGGGCGACGCCCCGACGCCCTAGAAGCCCAGCCGACCATCCAAGCGTACAGCGACCCGAGTGTGGCGCTCGGGTACCGTCTCTGTGAATCGATTTTCCATAATTGAGACCCGTGCTTCACTTTCGTTGACAAACCTGATAGATAAATGGTAGGCTGTAGCTCACATAGAGAAACCTAGTGTGTTTTTAGGGGGTAGCGACAGATGGTTTATCTTGGGATCAAGTACTTTGCGAAACTCCGTAAAATACTTCAAGGAAGAGACTTAGGGCAGGATCTAGCCGAATACGCGATCCTCGCCTCGCTTATCGCGATCGTCGTGATCGCCGCCGTTACACTGGTTGGCTCCACCCTGGCAACCACGTTTGACGCCGTCGCTACCGCCATGACCGGCGTGGCCGGCGGCGGGAGCTAGAAAACCGTGGGGTTTTCGACTACCCCCGGCCGTCGCGGAGCCGGGTCCGCCCCCATCCTGACACCGGTCCCGGCCTCCCGCGGCGGCAAAGTTTTTCCATCTTTTGGGAACACATTTCCGTTTCTTGGGAATAGAATTGCTACGTATTGGAATTGCCGGACTATTCCGTTGACTCTCTTTTCTCGACGTGGTACCGTAAGCTAACCCGAATTGCTCTCTCATCTCCGCGTCCAGGCCCGCGAAGATTCTGCTACGGGATGGTCCCGTGGGGGGGCAGTACAAAACCGAACCCGGAAAGGCTGGTGTTCGTGACGTTTTTGCTGATTCAGGCCAGCCGGCTCCTGTGGGGGCCAAAAGACGACGCTAAGAGCCTGACCCCCGAAGACGGGTGCGGCTTGAACGAGAGCGGACAGGATCTCGCGGAGTATGCGCTCCTGATCTCGCTTATCGCGCTCGTCGTCATCGGGGCGGTAACACTGCTGGGAACGCAGCTAATCGCGGCGTACAACAACATCACCGCGACGCTGAACTTCGGCGGTGGTTCTTAACTCGCGTAACAACCCGCGTAACAACCGTAACTCAAACCGGAGGAACCCATCCAATGAGCCTCTGGACGCGCTTTTGGACCGACGACTCAGGTCAGGATCTGGCCGAGTACGCACTGTTGATAGCGCTGATCGCGCTCGTCGTGATTGGTGCAGTGACGTTGCTTGGCACTCAGATCAACACCGTGTTTACGAACATCACCAACGCTCTCGGCGCTGGATCTGGTGGATCGTAACAACCGCAACTCAAACCGAAGGGGATCCATCCCAATGAGCCTCTGGACTCGCTTCTGGGCCGACGACTCCGGTCAGGACCTGGCCGAGTACGCGCTTCTGATCTCGCTGATCGCGCTCGTCGTGATCGGTGCAGTGACGTTGCTCGGTACCCAGATCAACACCGTGTTTACGAACATCACGAACGCCCTTGGGGCAGGATCGGGTGGATCGTAGTCACGGCGTAGCAACAGTGGAATCGGGGCTTCCGGGTTTGCCGGAGCCCCGAGCTCCGCGAAGGCAGTGTTGCAACTAACACTTTAACTCTCCAGGACCCCCGCCTGGTCGAGAGGTCCTATTGACCGCAAGCCCTAGTCTGATCGCGCTCGTTCTCGTTCTCGCGCTGTCCGTGGTGTGGGATCTCCGCACGCGCCGCATCCCGAACTGGTTGACCGTCGGGGCGTGTGGCGCCGCGCTGGGGCTGCGCGCGGTTCAAGGTTTCGAGCCATTGGGGTTTGGCGCGCTCGGACTGGTCTTGGGTCTCGCGATGTCGTTGCCACTCGTTTTCGCTGGTGGGCTGGGTGGCGGTGACGCCAAGCTGCTGGCGGCGGTGGGCGCCTTCCTGGGCCCCGGGCAGCTGATCAGCGCGCTTCTCGCCATGGCGCTCGCCGGGGGTGTTCTGACGGTGGTGGTGGCCACTCGGCGGGGGGTCATGTACGAGACGCTCCGTAACACTTGGAGGCTCACCGGCCAGTTGGTCGGGTTGGGTCCTGAATCTGAACCGCGCCGAACGCTCGGTACCGCTGGAGCTTTGACGATTCCGTATGCGGTACCGATCGCTATCGGTGCTCTGGGAGTTCTCATCTACGGATAATTCGGGCTCGCACGGGGGGTGCTCATGATCAATCCGCTTTTGCAAAAGCGCGCTACACGGCGTCGCCGATTGGCGTCCAGCACTGGCCAGTCGATCGTCGAGGTGGCGATCGCGATGCCGATCCTGCTCGGGCTCGTGATCGGGATCTTCGAGTTTGGCCGCGCCTGGAACGTTCGTCAGGTGACGACCAACGCGGCCCGCGAGGGCTCCCGGTTGGCGGTCATTGCGGGAGCCGATCCGCTGGTTGTTGAAGCAGAAATCGACGGTCGGATGAGTGATGCCGGCCTCGATCCCGGTCTTGCTACAATCACTATCAGCGGCATGGCGTGCTGTATCGGTCTGCCGGTTTCGGTACAACTCGATTACCCGTTCCAGTTCACGTTCATCGGGCCGATCGTCGATCTGCTGGGCGGTGGAGGCTCCATCCCCGGCTCGATCACCATGACAACGACTTCGACTATGCGACACGAATAGGCGGTGACCCATGCGACGTAGACGAATCTTGATTGCGTTAGCGCTGGCGGTAGTTTCGGGTATCGCCGCGGCGTACTTGGCGCTCGGTTATCTCCGCCGGGCGAACCTCGTGCCGACGCCGGCGGTGGCTTCGTCGGGCACCCCGGTGGCGGTCGCCGCGCGGGATCTGGCGATGGGTACTGTGTTGGACCCGGCCGACGTCGAGATCATCGACTGGCCCAGTACGAAGGTGCCACTCAGCTACGCCAGCTCGGTCGACGATGTCGTCGGTCATGGGCTTATCACGGCGGTGAGCACGGGGGAGCCATTGCTGACGACGAAGCTGGCCAGCAAGGAAGCCGGTGGCGGCCTACCGATCGTCATTCCCGAGGGGATGCGGGCGGTGAGCGTAAAAGTCGACGAGGTCATCGGCGTCGCGGGTTTCGTTCTGCCGGGCACCCGGGTCGACGTCCTGGTGACGCTCAGCCCGAGCTCCGAGCCGGGGGCAGCGGCAACTCGGGTCATCTTGCAGAAGGTCCAGACGTTGGCCGCCGGCCAGACGATTCAGCGCGACAGGGACGGTACACCGCAAACGGTGACGGTGATCACGCTGTTGGTGACTCCGGACCAGGCGCAGAAGCTGACCCTCGCCGCAACCAAGGGGAGAATCCAGCTGGCGCTCCGTAACACGCTCGACATGGAAGAGGTCGATACGACGGCGATCAGGGTCGGGAACCTAATTCAGCAGGCTGACCGACCGGTGGTTAAGAAAACCGGGAGACGTCGCGTGCGACCGCAGGTCGAGGTTTACAACGGCGCGAAGCGTAGCGTAACCACCTTTTAGAGTGAGGCGAGGAGAAAAACATGCGTGAGTGTCGACGGAACGAGGCAGTCTTGGGGAACTCGCGTGGTGTGTCGATGGTTCTCATGGCGATCACGATGGTCGCGCTCCTGTCGGCGACAGCACTCGCGATCGATGTCGGGATGTTGCTAAACGCTCGGACTGAAGCCCAGCGAGCGGCCGACGCTGCGGCATTGGCGGGTGCAGGGTCACTCATCGTTTTCCCGGGTGACGACACCAAAGCCGAGAACAAGGCGATCGAATACGGCACGTTAAACACCGTTACCGACATCCCGGTTACGCTCCTTCCTGAGGATGTCGACGTTGATTTGGTGCAGAGACGCGTGACGGTGACGGTGCGCCGGATCGAGGACCGCGGAAGTGCGGTGGGGACATGGTTCGCCAGAGTGTTCGGCGTGAACGTGGTCGATATCGAGGCCCGCGCGGCGGCCGAGGCGCAGCCCACGGGCCTGGCCCGGTGCGTCAAGCCGTTCACGATCCCCGACTTTTACTTCGACGTCGACGGCAACGGCGAGTGGGATGAAGGCATAGACCAGTACGATCCGGCCGTTCACGGCTTCGGGTCGAACTGGCGGAACCCGGGACAACCCGGCGACGACGGTCTGGGATACATCAACGACTTCGGCCGGCGGATCAACATCAAGGAGGGCGGACCTGGGCTCGCCCATCCTGGGTGGTACCAGCCGTGGGATATCCCGCATGTCGATGGCAGCCCAGCGGCCGGTGGTCACAACTACGAAGAGAACATCGCGACCTGCAACCCATACACCGTCGCGATCGGCGAGGAATACGACATCGAGAACGGCAACATGTGGGGTCCGACGGTGCACGGGTCGGAAGATCTTATGGACCTAGATGACAACGCGGTCTGGAACCCCGGCAGCCACGAGGTCGAGGGCAGCGCCTTCGACCCATGGGAAGGGAGCCCGCGGGTCGGGATCGTGCCGACGCACCACCCGGGGCGCGTGTTCAAACCCGGAAAGAAGGAGATCGAGTTTAGAAACTTTATCGCGATGTTTTTCGAGTACGTAGAGGGGCACGGTCAGAACCAGGACGTCGTCGTTCGGGTCATGTTCCCGACCGGCGTTACCGGTGGCGGCACCGTCGCGCCCAACAATTTTTCTGTTGTCTTGGTCGAATAGGCAGCGAGGGCATGAGTAGTAGGAGACAGGCCGGAGGGGACGGAGACGATGCGTAAAAAACCAAGTGAGGGAACCTTGAGAGACGCGCGCGGGATGTCCATCGTTTTCGTGGCCATCTCGATCGTGGCGGCGATGTCGGCGGTGGCGTTGGCGGTCGACGTCGGCATGTTGCTGAACGCTCGGACCGAGGCGCAGCGGGCAGCCGACTCGTCGGCTCTGGCCGGCGCCGCGGCGCTTATCCAAGATCCCGATGACACCAATGGGTGGGCGACGAATTTTGCGATCGAGTACGGCGCCAAGAACATGGTAATGGACATACCGGTCGTTGTCTTACCTGAAGACGTTGACGTTGACCTGGCGCGGGCCCGCGTCACCGTCACGGTGCGTCGGAGGGCCGACCGGGGCACGGCCGTCCCCACGTGGTTTGCGAGAGTCTTCGGCATCAACGAAGTCGACGTCGAGGCCCGCGCAGCGGCCGAAGCCGTACCCACGGGGTCGGCCCGGTGTCTGAAGCCGTTTGCGATCCCGGATGCGTTCGATGACGAAGACGGCGACGGCATATTCGACGCGGGTGTCGACAGTTACGTCCCAACGGATCACGGGTACGGAAGCGGTTGGCGGAACGGCGTCATCGATGCCGACGGCTACAGCTACACCAACGACTTCGGCCGCCCGATGAACGTCAAGCAGGGTGGGCCATCGGACCCGCCACAACCGGGGTGGTACTACCCGTGGGACATCCCGCAGGTCGACGGCAGTCCGGCGGTCGGCGGCGACAAGTACCGCTGGAACATCGGCAACTGCAACCCGACCGTTATCACGCTCGGCGATGAATACTGGATCGAGAACGGCAACATGCTTGGTCCCACCAATCAGGGCGTAGAGAACCTCATCGCCCTGGACAATGACGCGTACTGGGACTCGAGCTCGAACACGGTTGAGAACAGCGCTTACGGCTCCGCCTGGGAGTCGAGTCCGCGGGTCGGCATCGTGCCGGTGTTTGACCCAGCGCGTCCGTTTGATCCCGGCAAAGCACCGATCGTCTTCACGAACTTCATCGCCATGTTCTTCGAAAGTGTGGTCGGCTCAGGTCAGGACCAGACGGTCAACGTCCGGATCATGTACGCGTTCGGCGTCCCCGGCGGTGGAGAGGCGTCAGCCGGCAAAGTAGTCGTTCTGGTCGAATAGCCCCCGGTAAGGAGCAAAGTGGCAAAGGACAAAACGCCTAACGCGCCGATAACCAGCGCGATTATCTCGACCGACGAGGAGTTCCGGACCGCGTTCCGCGAAGCCGCGAGCGAGGCCGGCATGGAGGTCGTGCTCGATCTGCCGGTCCCGATCGCCGACGTCAACGAGAGTCACACCAGGGACCTGAAGAAACGGGCACCGGACCTCATCTTCGTCGACTTGGCCGAAGATCCCGATCTGGGGTGCGAGCTGGCGCGGAAGATGGTGGACGCCGCGATCGGTCGTCGGCTGATCGGCGTCGGCTCGCTGCAGTCTCCCGAGTCTCTGCTCGAGGCGATGCAGTCGGGGATCGTCGACTACCTGAGCAAGCCGGTCACGACCGAACAGATCGTGGGCGTGATCGAACGCTCGCGTCGAGCGCTTGCCCCGCGTGAGGTGGCGGAGCGGCACGGGGAGCTGTACGCGTTTTTTAGCCCAAAGGGCGGCGGTGGCGCGACGACGATCGCCACCAACCTGGCGATCCAGCTGCACCGGCTGACGGGCCGGCGGACCGCACTCGTCGATCTCGATCTCGAGCTCGGTGGGGCGGCGCTCTTTCTGGCGCTCGAGCCGCGCTACAACATCGTCGACCTGTCGGTCAACTTGCACCGTGTCGACGAAGACCTGCTCAACTCCTACATGGCGACCCACGAGTCGGGCATCGACCTGCTGTCGGCTCCCTACGATCCGCGGAAAGCGGAAGGCGTTTCGGTCGAACAGGTGACCGAGATCCTGAAGCTCCTCAAACGCCACTACGATTACGTGATCGTCGATTGCCCAAAGGCGCTCACCAGGCGGACAACGCGGGTCTTTGACCAGGCCGATGGTGTGTACATCGTGTCTCAGGTCGATGTGCCGTCGATCCAGAACATTCAGCGTTCTCAACCTCTGTTTGCTCACATGAGCCGGGGACGGCCGGTACGGTTGGTCGTCAACCGATACGATTCCAACAGCGAAATCACGATCGACGATCTCGAGCATTCCGTCGAGATGGAAGTCTTTTGGACGGTGGCCAACGACTACGAGTCGGTATCGTACTCGACCAATTCCGGCAAGCCATTGATCATGCGGCCGGGATCGGTGTGTGCTCGCGAGCTAGAGGGCTTGGCGGCTCGCATCGCGGGTGTCACCGGCGGATCCGACTCGAAGGGTCGGATCTTTGGCTCCGCCCTTCGGCGGTTACGTGGCCGCCTTGGATCTTCCCCCGGATCGAAGACATCAGAAGCGTACCTAATGCCGCCGACCGCGGCTGAAAGTGAGGGATCATGAACCGACGGCAAGATCCGCATGCCGTTCCCCTCTTCGATCACGAGGGTCAGAACGGGGTTGGGGGCATGGAAACCCTGCCCGTTCGCCACGAAGAAGAGATGGGTGACGCAGTCGAGATCAAGAGCCGAATCCATCGGCGGTTGTTGGAACGGCTCAACCTCTCGAATCTCGAGGCGTACGCGCGCGACGAGGTCGTAGTCGAGATCCGGAAGGTCGTCCACGACCTGCTGGATGAAGAATCCACCCCGCTGAATTACGACGAGCGGGAGTCGCTGATCGAACAGGTCATTGACGAGATCTTCGGGCTGGGCCCGCTCGAGCCACTCGTAAACGATCCGACGATCTCGGATATCCTCGTCAACACCTATAGCCAGATCTTTGTCGAAAAGTTCGGGAAGCTCGAGACGACCGACGTGCGGTTCAAGGACGATCGCCACCTGATGCAGGTCATCGACCGGATCGTGTCGGCGGTCGGTCGGCGGATCGACGACTCGAGCCCGATGGTCGATGCCCGATTGGCCGATGGCTCGCGCGTCAACGCGGTTATCCCCCCGCTGGCGATCGATGGACCCCACTTGTCGATCCGTAAGTTCAAGAAGGACGCGCTGTCGGCGGAGGATCTACTGCGCTTTGAAACCGTGACGCCGCAGATGATGGAGCTGCTCCAGGCGGTCATCAAATCGCGGCTCAACGTGTTGATCTCGGGCGGCACAGGCGCCGGCAAGACGACGCTGCTGAACGTGCTGTCGGGGTCAATTCCGGACACCGAGCGGGTCGTCACGATCGAGGACTCGGCCGAGCTTCAGCTCAGGCAGCCACACGTGGTGCGGATGGAGACGCGGCCGCCAAACGTAGAAGGCATGGGTGAAGTAGCGGCGCGCCAGCTGGTGATCAACGCTCTGCGCATGCGGCCAGATCGGATCAGCGTCGGGGGGGTGCGTGGATCAGAGGCGGTGGACATGTTGCAGGCGATGAACACCGGTCACGATGGTTCGCTCACCACGCTCCACGCCAACGCCCCGCGTGACGGCTTGCGTCGTCTCGAGACGATGATCGGAATGGCCAACCTCAATCTGCCGGAGAAAGCGATGCGGCAGCAGATCGCGAGCGCCATCGACGTCATTATCCAGGTCAGTCGCCTGGCCGACGGCACGCGCCGCGTATCGTCGATCTCCGAGGTTGTGGGCATGGAGGGCGACGTGATCACGATGCAGGACATCTTCCTGTTCGAGCGCGAGGGGATCAGCGAGGATGGCATCGTCATCGGTCACTTCCACGCGACCGGGATCCGTCCGCGGTTCACCGACCGATTGAAGACCGCCGGCATCAATCTGCCGGTCACGCTGTTTTCGAACACCGATACCGTGCACGTCGCTGGAGGAATGCGCTAATGGAGATTCAACAAGGACCGTGGATCCCAGTGCTGCTGGCGTTTGTCGCGGTTGCGCTGACGGTGCTGGCGGCGGCGCTGTTGTGGGAGTGGGTGCGGGAGCGCAGCCGGCATCGGGAGCTCAAGCAGCGAATGGACCCCGAGCGAACGAGCTCGGGAGGCGAAACGATCGACGATCTCTTCAAGAGTTCCCAGGACCGGGGTGGTGGTTTGTTGGGGTCGCTTACGGAGCGGTTGCCGCACGTCAACGACCTCCAGATCCTGCTCGATCAGGCGGAGCTCCGGTGGCACTTCGGGACGTTCATGATCCTGACCGTCGGCGCGGCGGTGGCTTTTGGCACCGCCGGGATGCTGTTCACCAAGTTCCTACTCGTCGCCATCGGTACCGCAGGGCTCGGTGCAACGCTGCCGTACCTCTACGTTCGATGGAAGAAGCGCAAACGCATGGTGGCCTTTCTCGAGCGGTTCCCGGATGCGATCGATCTGTTAGGTCGCTCCATTCGGGCCGGGCACGCGTTCTCGACCGGCCTCCAGATGGTGTCCGAAGAGACGGGCGAGCCGGTGGCCGGGGAGTTCCGTCGTGTTTTCGAGGAACAGAAGTTCGGGCTCCCGATCGATGAGACGTTGTACGGTCTGGCCGACCGAATCGACCTGGTCGACGTCCAGATCTTTGTTACCGCCGTGCTGATCCAGCGCGAAGTGGGTGGAAACCTGGCGGAGATCCTCGACACATTGGCGGACACGATCCGCGAGCGGTTCGTGATCGAGCGTCAGGTCCGCGTCTACACCGCGCAAGGGAGGCTGACCGGCTACCTGCTGGCGGTTCTTCCGCTCGCGCTCGCGTTCGTGATCTACACGTTTAACGCTGAGTACATGAGTATCCTGTTCGAAGAGCAAATCGGCAGGGTGTTGATCGCTATGGCAGCGGTCATGCAGATCATCGGGTTCTTCACGATCCGCCGGATCGTGGATATCAAGGTGTAGAGGGCGTATGGTCTACGTAATCGCAGTTCTCATCATGACCGCCGTTACGATGGCGGTGTTTGTCGTTGCCGTGGCAGTGCCCGAACGCCCGCGGACGATACGTCGTCGACTGGCGACGATCGACGATCAACGGGATCGAATGACCCCGCGCCGTCAACGCAGAAACCGACAAAAGCGCGAGCAACTGGAGGCCCTAGCCCAAGCGTTGGGCGATCGGGTCGCTAGCCATCGCTCGGATGTGAGCGAGACCCGGTTGTCGCTATTGCGGGCGGGCTTCAGGAGCCCCAACGCCGTTCCTGTGTACTACACACTGCGCATCTTGCTGGCCGCGGGCTTCGCTTTTGGCGCCACGGTGTTGGCCACGGTCGCCGGGGCGCCGGCATACGGTTCTGTGTTCGGCATGTTGGTGTTCGCAGCGTTCGGCTGGCTCCTGCCTCGGTCCATTATGTCGCGGCGGAAGCGCAAGCGGTCCTTTGAGATCCAGATCGCGCTGCCCGACATGCTCGACATGATGGTCGTCTGTGTCGAGGCGGGTCTAGGTCTCAATCAAGCCATGGATCGTGTGGCTTCCGAGTTGACGCAACTCAGCAGGATCCTGAGCGACGAGCTGAGGATCGTCAACATCGAGATGGAAACTGGCACTCCGCGCGAGGATGCGTTGCGCAACCTCGCCGAACGCTCCGACAACGAGGACCTTCGCTCGTTGGTCGCGATGTTGATTCAGACCGACCGCTTCGGTACATCGATCGCTCGCGCATTGCGCGTGCATTCCAAGTCGCTACGCACGAAGCGCAGGCAACGTGCGGAAGAAGCGGCCGCAAAGACGACGATCAAGCTCGTCTTTCCGCTGGTTTTCTTCGTTTTCCCGGCCATGTTCGTCGTGATCTTGGCGCCAGCGGTACTCCACATCATTCGTCAGATGGGGGGATTGACTTAGCGCCCATGAAAAGGAGTTCTCAATGACGCTGCAAGAGCAGGTTTTGGCCGGATCCGGCCAACCGGCGACCGAATCGCTCGTCCCCCCCGTACCCCGTACGATTCGCGACACCGGACTTTCGCCGGAGACGATCACAGCGCTAGCCCTCAAGACGGTGTACGTAGCGGGCGCGCGGACCGGCCGCGAGATCGCCGGGTATATCCGGCTCCCATTCGAGGTCCTGGACGAGGCGTTGTTCGACGCCCAACAGCGGCACTTGGTCGAGGTCTCTGGTGTCCGTGGTCACAGCCGCGCTGGGTACGTATTCGATCTCACGAAGGCCGGTCGTGACCGTGCGCGGGAGCTGTTTCAAGCCAGCCACTACGTCGGTCCTGCTCCCGTGCCGCTCAAGGTGTATCACGAGTGGGTGGAGAAGCAGTCGATGCTGGACGTCGCGATCGAGCCCGAGGAGATCGACGCCGGCCTCAATCACCTCGTCTTGGGTTCGGAGATCCTGAGGCAGCTGGGACCGGCGATCAATTCCGGTCGATCGATGTTCCTGTATGGTCATGCCGGCAACGGCAAGACCGAAGTCGCCCAATCGATCGCCAAGATGATCAAGGGCAGCATCTACTCTCCATATGCGATCGAAGTCGAAGGTCGTGTCATCGTCGCGGTTCAAGATTTCGATCTTGGCGAGGAGATCAGAAAGAGCGAATCCGACAGCTGGCTGGCGGAGGAAGCCACCTTTGACATCCGATTCGCCCACGTGCCTCGACCGGTGGTCTTCACCGGCGGGGAGTTGAGCCTCGAGCAGCTGGACCTTCGGTTCGATCAGCATGCCCGGTTCTACCGGGCGCCGCTGCAACTCAAGGCTAATGGCGGTGTGTTGATCATCGATGACTTGGGTCGGCAGCTGGTTCGTCCGGACGAGCTTCTCAACCGGTGGATGGTTCCGCTGGAAAAACGGGCCGACTTCCTCACGCTCCACACCGGGCACTCATTCCCGGTGCCGTTCGATTGCCTGCTCATCTTCTCGACCAACTTGGACCCCTCCGAGCTAGTCGACGAAGCGTTCCTGCGCCGGATCCACTACAAGATCAACATGCGGAGCCCGTCGAGGGAGGAGTACGTGCAGATCCTGCGGCGTTGCTGCGAGGAGAAGTCGATCGAGTTCGACCCGGCCAGCGTCGAGACGATCTACGACGACTACTACGATCGCCACGGCATCCCGGCCCGCGGCTGTCATCCACGCGACATCGTGCTGCACCTCTGTGATCTTGCTCGGTACGAGCGGAGTGAGCCGACGATGGCGGATGGAAGGCTCGGGGAGGCGTGCGAGTCGTACTTCCTCACGTAGGGCGGGCGTTGCAATCCGTCCAGGGGCTGCGTAGGTTTGGCGTTGCCCCAGGCTCACAGGGCTCGATACTACCAACCCCGTCAGGACCGGAAGGTAGCAGCGGTACGTAGAAGCTCGGGTCGCTGTGGTCAGCCTGGGGTATCTGCTTGTTCGCACGTTCCCTGACCATCTGGCTAGAGAGTCGACGACCGCCCCGATGTCCCATCAGCCGCTGGCGCTGAAGTACCGTCCGACGACGTTCGCGGACGTTATCAGCCAGGATCACGTCACCCGTACGCTGAGAAATGCGCTGGATGGACAGCGGATCGCTCAGGCGTATCTGTTCGCCGGGCCGCGGGGCAGCGGAAAGACCTCCACCGCCCGCATTCTCGCCAGAGCGCTCAACTGTGATCGTGGTGTCAGCGGCGAGCCATGCGGTGAGTGCGACAATTGCGTATCGATTGCGACCGGTCGATCACTCGACGTGATGGAGATCGATGCCGCTTCCAACCGCGGGATCGACGACATCAAAGAGCTACGGGAAACGGTCAAGTACGCTCCCGCGCAGGGGCGTTTCAAGGTGTACATCGTGGACGAGGTCCACCAGCTCTCGAAGGATGCGTTCAACGCCTTCTTAAAGACGCTCGAGGAGCCGCCACCGGGCGTGCTATTTGTTCTTGCGACTACCGAGCCACACCGGATCTTGGCGACGATCCTCTCCCGCTGTCAGCGGTTTGATTTTCGACCGATCCCGCTGGCCGAGATACGCGATCGACTGATATGGATCGCCGAGCGCGAGACGATCCGCCTCGAAGAGGAGGCCGCGTTCGCGATCGCGAAGAAGGCTGACGGCAGCTTGCGGGACGCGTTGTCTTTGCTGGACCAGGTGGTGGCGTTCGGTGGAGATGACGTGAGTCTCGACGCGATCCATCGACTGATCGGGATCCCGGACGAAGAGCGTTACCTCGAATTGACGAAGCTGCTTGCCGCTGGCGAAACGGGTCAGACCTTGAGCTTCGTGCGGCAACTGCGCGGTGAAGGGTACGATCTGGAGGAGTTTTACATCGGGCTGCTGGAGCATCTTCGGAATTGCCTGCTGTTCGCTATCGGCGATGGCGGTTCGTTGGCAGAGGTTCCCGAACGGTTGCACCCCCAATATCAAGAGACAGCTGATGAGCTGGGGGCCGAAGATCTGTTGCGCATGCTCACACTCGCGACCGAGGAAGAACAGCCGTTTCGGAAATCGAGCCGGCAGTCTTTGGTGCTCGAGGTGTTGCTCGTGCGCTTAGCGTTGTTGGACCGCAGCGTCGACCTCGAACTCGTCTTGAGATCGCTCGAGAAGGGTGGACGTCCGGGCGCGCGTGAAACGACCAAGACGCGGTCCGCCACGCAAAAAAGTGGCAGTGACGACGCTGAGACGACGAGCGGTGGTGCGTCACTGACGCTCGATCACTTGCAGGCTGCGTGGGACGAGGTTCTGGAGGCTGTTCACGCGCGCCGGCCAACGGTCGCAGCGCTCCTACAGGGGGTGGTTCCAAGTCGGTGCACGGCGGATGAGATCGTGCTTGCCGCTCCGGCGGACGCGGAGTTTCGCCTGGAGCAGTTGTCTCGAGGTGGGATGCTCGAACCGCTGGTCGAGATCCTCGGCCAACGGTGGCAGTTTGGTGGCCGAGTCTCGGTGACTGAAGCCGCGGTGGCGGAAGCCGATGCGCAGTCAACCGAGAAGAAGCGACCGAGCAGCCGCGAGCTCACCGCCCGCGATATTGAATCGCGGCTCAAGGAAGACCCGAAGTTGCAACAGGCGGTTGAACTTTTTGATGCCAGCGTCGTTCGTGTACATCGGTCCTCTCCAACTCAATAGTGATCGAAAGGAGAACACTCGATAGTTGATGAACAATCTCGGGAACCTCTTGAAGCAGGCTCAGAAAATTCAGAGCCAGGTATCGGAAATACAGACCGAACTGGGGAAGCGCCGCATCGAGGCGTCTTCGGGTGGTGGGATGGTGGTTGCCGTCGTCAATGGGCGACAGGAGCTCATCTCGATCGCAATCGAACCGAGTGCGGTGGATCGGGATGACGTGGAGATGCTGGAGGACTTGATCGTGGCGGCGGTAAACGAAGCCACGCGGAGGGCCAGCGAGATGGCGAGCGAAGAGATGAAGAAGCTCACTGGCGGACTCCCCCTCCCGGGTCTCCTCGAGTAGGCCGTCGAAGGCCGGGAGGCGCGCGTGGCGGATGCGGTCGAGACATTGATCGAGGAGTTGGCGAAGCTTCCGGGCATCGGCCGGAAGACCGCCAGCCGGCTTACGTTTTACATGCTCAAACAGCCTCGCGAAGCCGCCCATCGCCTTTCGGAGGCGATTCTGCAGGTCAAGGATCGGATCGTGTTTTGTGAGACGTGCGCGAACATCTCCGAGGGTCCGCAGTGCGTCTATTGCCGTGATCCTCGACGCGACAATGGGTTGATCTGCGTCGTCGAAGAACCCAGCGACATTCAAGTTATCGAGCGCAGCGCGACCTTCCGCGGACGGTATCACGTGCTTCACGGGCGCCTCTCGCCACTCGACGGCGTGGGTCCCGAATCACTGACGGTCGACCAGCTGCTGGGCCGCATCCAGAACGGTGATGTCGAGGAGGTTATCCTGGCGACGAATCCCGATGTCGACGGGGAGGCCACCGCGCTGTATCTGCAGCGGAGCCTGCACCCACTCGGAGTGCGGGTGACCCGCATCGCTCGTGGGGTCCCGATGGGGGGAAGCCTCGAGTTCCTCGACGAATTGACGGTGGGTGAAGCGCTGACCGGCCGACGCGAGTTGTAGGCCCGACCCTTTCTCGATCCCCTGTGAACACGCCCAACAAGATCACCGTGGCCCGGATCGCGGTAACACCGTTGATCGCGTGGTTGATCTATCAAGAAGGACTGGTTGAGCGATGGGCGGCCTTCATCGTTTTCGTCGTTGCCGCCGTGAGCGATGTCGTCGATGGCAGCCTCGCGAGGGACAAGGGTGAAGTCACTCGCTTCGGCCAACTGTTGGACCCGATCGCCGACAAAATGTTGGTGCTCGTCACGATCATCCCGCTGTTCGGACTGGGGCTCGTTCCGCTTTGGTTGGTAATCCTCATCTTGACGCGAGAGGTTATCATCACCGTGTTTCGAGCCTACAATTTTCGTGAAGGGCACGTCATCGCCGCGACTCGGTGGGGCAAATCGAAGGCGCTGAGCCAGAACTGGTTCGTTGGTTCGTTGCTGGTTCTCAGGATCAATCATATGTACACCGAGTCGCGGGGCTTCAGCGGTGTCGCTTGGTCCCAATGGCAGGCGTTTACGCGCGGCGTCGTCGAGGTGTCGCTGTGGATCGTCGTCGGGTTGACCCTTCTGTCGATGGTCGACTACTTGGTGCGGCATCGACAATTGTCGGTCGGTCGCGAAGCTTGAATCGCATCGCACTACTGATCGCCACGCTCGGGCCGGTCGGCTACTGGCCGTGGGGTCCGGGGACGCTGGCGTCAGCGGTGGTGGCGATCGTCTGGTGGCTAGCCCCAGTGGACCCCGGCGTTTGGTTGGTAGCGGTTGCACTGTCGGTTTTTGTGGGTGTCGTGGCGGCCGGTCGCGCGGAACGGTTCTTAGGACGTGACGACGGTCGCATCGTCATCGACGAGCTCGCCGGCATGGGGTTGGCGGTGCTCGCGGTCCCGCACACTTTCGTCGGTGTCCTTGTGGCACTGCTGCTGTTTAGGGCGCTCGATATCGGGAAACCGCCACCCGTACAACAGGTACAAGCGGTAGCTGGAGGGTGGGGTGTTATGCTAGACGATCTCGTGGCAGGAGCAGGCGCCGCGGCTCTGGCG
>DAOWHI010000147.1 GCA_030641505.1 Gemmatimonadota bacterium
CCGCGCTCGCGAGGAGACCCCTCTAACCAGCGACACGTAGCGCTCGCGGTGGTGAGCCAAGTGGTCGCCTCCGAGCCGGTGATCTGGCGGGTGCGCGATCGAGAGCTCGTGCTGGGGTCGGTCCCGCTGCTCATGGGGATCGTCAACGTGACCCCGGACTCGTTCTCCGACGGCGGCCAGTTCCTAAGTCACGATCGCGCTGTCGCCCACGGCTTGAGTTTGGTCGAGGCGGGAGCGTCGCTGCTCGATATCGGAGGCGAGTCGACGCGTCCCGGGGCGCAATCGGTCTCGGTCGACGAGGAGATCGCCCGCGTGGTGCCGGTGATCCGCGCGGTTGCTGAGCAGGTTGACGTACCGTTGTCGATCGATACGACCAAGATCGAGGTGGCGCTGGCCGCACTCGAAGCCGGCGCCAGCATCGTGAACGATGTGAGCGCGCTTCGCTTTGCACCCGCCCTGGCGGGCTTGGCGGCGGGCGAAGACGCGGGATTGGTATTGATGCACATGCGAGGCGAGCCGCGTACCATGCAGCACGACCCTCGGTATACCGATCTATTTGGCGAGATCAGCGGTGAGCTCGAAACGGCGGCCGCGTTGGCCGAGGCGGCTGGCGTCGACCACCGCGCGATCGTGCTCGATCCTGGCATCGGCTTTGGCAAGGCGATGGTCGACAACTATCGAATCCTGGCCCATCTGGGGGTGCTGGCAAGAGTCGGTTACCCACTAATGATCGGGCATTCGCGAAAGACGTTTCTCGATCCTGACGGGCGTCATGCCCCTGCCGAGCGGCTGCCGGAGTCGCTGGCTGCGGGGCTCCTTGCGGCGCTCGGTGGAGCGCGTATTCTGCGCGTGCATGACGTAGCGGCTCACACGCGTGCGCTCGTCGTATACCGTCGCTGGCTGGAGGCCAGGCCGTGATTGAGCACTGGTCACGCATGCTTTTCCTACGTCCCGGCATCGCCGATGTCATCGACATCGCGGTGGTGACGTTCATCATCTATAAGCTGTTTACGCTGGTCCAGGGTACTCGCGCGCTGCAGATGATGATGGGGTTCGTGGTGCTGGTGATCGCCGCCTACGCGACCAAGCTCCTGCGGCTCGAAGCGCTCAACGAAATTTTTCAGGCCGGTCAGTTGGTTTGGGTTATCGCCATTCTGGTGATTTTCCAGCCGGAGCTCCGATCGGGATTGGCCAGACTGGGACGGACGCCGGTGCTCAAGCTGCTGGTTAGGGCAGAGGAGAGCCCGGTCGTGAGCGAGGTCGTCAAGGCGGCCACCCAGCTCAGCAAGGACAAGCGCGGAGCATTGATCGCGATCCAGCGCGAGGCCGGGTTGATGGAGTACGTCGAGAGCGGCAAACCGCTCCACGCCGAGGTCTCGGCGGAGCTGCTGAGCACCATTTTCGCGCCCTATACACCGCTCCACGATGGCGCGGTGATCATCGATGGGAACGACATCGTCGCGGCGGCATGCATTCTGCCGTTGACCCAGTTCCCGGTCTATGACTCATCGATTGGCACCCGTCACCGGGCGGCGATCGGGTTGTCCGAGGAAACCGATGCGATCGTCGTCGTGGTGAGCGAGGAGACCGGCCACATGTCGCTCGCCGTGGAGGGTCGGCTGGTCAAGAACCTGTCGCCCGAGCAGTTGACCGAGCGGCTCCAGCATCTGA
Source organism: Gemmatimonadota bacterium (assembly GCA_030641505.1). Lineage (GTDB taxonomy): Bacteria > Gemmatimonadota > Gemmatimonadetes > JACCXV01 > JAHWKZ01 > CAMYLR01. The sequence goes on from DAOWHI010000147.1 coordinate 1,672, forward strand.
CCGCCGCTCGCTCACTGATCTAACGCAACGCTCGAGGTCTGTTGCCCGACCACCCGGGCGAGGCCTAGCTTTTCCGTTCGACCGCTACCGATGATTGCCGACGGCCGAACGAATCCCAGCCACAGAACTTGGAGGGACACGAGCTTCGATGCGGAGGCTTAGCCGTGACCGGCTGATCTACGCCGGCGTGACATTCCTGGTCATCTTCACGTCGTACGTGATGACGCTGGCACCCACGCTCACCTTCTGGGATGCGGGCGAGTTCATCACCACCTCGTACATCCTTGGCATCCCACACCCGCCTGGCACGCCGTTGTTCGTGTTGCTTGGCCACGTGTTCGGGCTCTTGCCGCTGGGACTCGCGTACGCCGTCAAGCTGAACCTCATGAGTGCGTTGGCCTCCTCGATCGGAGGCTTTTTCTACTTCCTCGTCTTGGCGCAGGTCGTGGGTCGGATCGATCGCCGGTTCGAATGGCAGCTACCCGCGTCGGTGATCAACGTAGCTGCTGCGGCGGCGGTCCTGTTGTCGGCGTGGGGCTTGACCGTGTGGTACAACTCGACCGAGACCGAGGTCTACACGGTGGCGTTGATGACGATCGCGCTGGTGACGTTCCTCGTCTTCTACTGGGCCGATCACCTGGCCGAGGGGAAAGACTGGAACCTGCTGTTGCTGGTCGTTTTCCTGATGGGCCTATCGGTCGGCAACCACCTGATGGCACTGCTGGTCATGCCCGCCGTGGTCGTCTACGTCGTATTCACGGTGTGGGACACGCAACGCGAGTACGTGCTGAGCTTGTTGGTCGGGGCGCTTGGACTGTACCTGGTCGTCATGCGGGGCTTTTCGGTGGACGGCATACTGGCCGGCGAGTCGGTGATCAACCCGGGCATGATGCTGGTCGGATTGCTGATCCTGGGCGCGGGGATCTATTGGATGCTGAAGACCGGAGCGTTGACGTTCTTCCTGGCCGCGATCGCGTGCTTTGTGGCTGCCGTTTCGGTGATCTTTTATCTGAAGATCCGGGCCGCGCTCGATCCGGCGATCAACGAGGCCAATCCCGAGACATGGCAGGAGCTGCTCGCGGTGCTCGCCCGACGGCAGTACGAGCTGCGGCCGGTCTTCCCGCGGTCGGTCGATTTCCTACGCTACCAGATCCCGCTCTACTTCGACTACCTGTTTGGCCGGGTTGGCCCATTCGAGTCGCGTGTGGAGGGCCAGTTCGGTCACCCGATGCTGTCGATCTTGACGCTCTTGCTGGCGATCGTCGGCTCGGCCTACCACTTCATTGCCGACCGCAAAACGTGGGTCTTTTTTCTTGGTGTCTATCTGACGACCTCGTTGGGGCTCCTCGTGTACCTGAACTTCCCGCTCGGAAACAGCCAGGCGCTGGATCTGACGGGCGTCATGCGTGAGGTCCGAGAGCGCGACTACTTTTTCGTCGTCTCGTACGTGTTCCTGGCGCTGTGGGCCGGAGTCGGGGTGTTCGCTCTGGTCGGCGAGGCGTGGCGGCGAACGCTCCGGCCGGGATTTGCTCGTGCTGCGGTTGTTGGGGTAACCGTCGCCTTGCTGCTGTTGCCAGCCCTCGTGTTTGCGCTCAACTACCATCAGAGCGATCGCCGCGGCAACACGATCCCACGCGATTTTGCCTACAATGTCCTGCAATCGGTCGAGCCGTGGGGGATCCTGTTCACCAACGGCGACAACGACACCTTCCCGTTGTGGTACCTGCAAGAGGTGGAAGGCGTGCGGCGCGACGTATCGGTGGTCAACCTGGCGCTCATGAATACCCACTGGTACCTGCGCCAGCTGAGCGAGAAGGTGTTTACTGCCGGCGATACGCCCGTCGGTGCGGACGATGCCGTCCTGGCGGAGCACGGGGTGGAGGTGGGCCCCAAACCCGACCACAAGCTGATCGACTACACCGGCGGTCGGGGAGACCCGCTGGCGCGAATCGGGTTTGTTCTAGATGAAGAAACGAGCCTCGACGTCGCAGGGATCGAGGTCGCTCTGCCTGCCAACTCGATCTTGCGACGTCAGGACATCGGTGTACTGCAGGTCATTCGCAAAAACCTCGGCCGGCGGCCGATCTACTTCTCGGTGACAGTTCCCGACAACGGGAAGGTGTACCTGTTCGAGAACCTGCTGCGGGAGGGGGTCGTCGATCGCGTGCGGGAGAACCGTGCCGCTGATCTCGCCCGCGGCGGTGAGCGCGTGGTGCCGATGCAACCACCGGAGCGGTCGTGGATCAACGTCCCAAGAACCGAGCTTCTATTGGAAAGCGTGTATCGCTACGGCGGCATCGAGGATTCCGATATCTATAAGGACGCCACAGCGCGCGCTCTGATCGGCAACTACGGTGCGACGTTTCTGCAAGTCGCGGCCGCCCAGGCCCGCCAGGGCGACATCGAGTCGGCGATACCATCGCTCAGCCGCGGCCACTCGATCCTGGGTCGCGACCCGGGTCATGACGCGTACCTGACCAGCCTGCTGAACGTCTTCGCGGTGAGCGGCTCGTATGCACAAATCGACAGCCTGTTGCAGGACGCAGAAGATCGTCGCGGGGAACGGCTCGACGATCGTTACTACAAGACCGCCGCCTACAACGCGGCGGTGGTCGGCCACTACGAGGTTGCGGATCGGTTGCTGGAGAAGTACTTCCGCGAGGACCTCACCGCGGTTGAGCCCGAGCTGTGGATCGACATGGCCGAGATGGCGGTCGCCGCGGCCGACACCGAGCAGGGGATGAAGCTCTTGACGCGCGCGATTCGAGTCGACGCCAACAACCGCCGCGCGTTCCTTCGCTACATCAACTTGGCCGACGCAATCGGCAATGACGTCCTCACCAAGACGTTCCTGTATCAATGGGCGCGAACCCACCCCGCAGACACCGCCACCGGTCGCATGTACGAAGAGTTCCTCGAAAGCGGTGATTTCCCAGACGAGCTGCGGTGGGAGAACTTGGTGCGCGCGCCGTCAACGGCGGTTGACACTGGTCCGGAGGGCGAATAGACTCGCCGCGGACAGACTCCGCTCCCCCTTCCTCACCCCTCGAGGAGGCCGCGTGACGCTACTTCAGATGTTCCGAGACGGCGGCTTGTTCATGTACCCGCTGCTGCTTTGCTCTATCCTCGGGTTGGCCGTCATCCTGGTCAAATTCGTGACCCTCCGCTTGGCCAAGGTGCAAACCAGCCGGCTGCTGGATCGGGTTCACTCGATGGTCCGCGGCGGGCGCGTCGATCAAGCCATGGACTTGTGCGCCAACACGCGTGGGCCGGTGGCATCGATCGTGTTGACGGGTCTTCACCTGTACAAGGAGCGCAGCTCGGCTCGGGCCGAGCAGGCGATAACTCACGCCGGCCGGATCGAGATGGCGTTCCTCGAGAAGGGTTTGGTGGTCCTGGCCACGATCTCCAACGTCGCTCCGCTGATCGGCTTCCTGGGCACGGTAGCCGGGATGATCATGGCCTTCGGTGCGATCGAATCTGCCGGCGAAGTCGAGGCTACCCTGGTCGCGGGCGGCATCAAGGTGGCGCTCATCACCACGGCCACTGGGTTGGCGATCGCGATTCCGGTCAACATCGCCCACAACTGGTTCGTTTCCCAGATCGACGCACTGATCGTCGACATGCGACAAGGCGTGCAGTCGATTCAGGACATGTTGTGGACAGTTGAGCACGGATCCGCACCGAGTCCCCCCCCGGTTGGTGGCCTGCGGTAGAATCGGCTACAATTTCAACGAGGTGAAACCACCATGGCGGTGAGACAAAAGGGGTTCAACAAGAAGCACCATGCGAGCAGCGAGATCCCTTCCTCGTCTATGGCCGACATCGCCTTCCTATTGCTCATCTTCTTCATGGTGTCGACCACTTTCCGCTCCGAGGAGCCGCGCGACGTCACGGTGCCCCAGGCGATGGCCCAAGAGAAGATCCCAGAGAAACGGAAGGACATCCAGAACCTGTTTATCGAAAACAGCGGTGCGGTGTATATAAACGATCAGAACGTGCCTATATCCCAGATTTCGGACGTGATCGCCCCGATCCGACTCGATCGAGTGCGGTTGGTTGTCTCGATCCGTGGGGATGTCGATGTGCCCTACGAGGTGGTTAACGATGTGCAGGAGGAGCTAAGGGATTCCGGTGCGGTGCGGGTAAACTTCACCACCAACCTCGAACGCGAGACCTCGAGACGGGGTAGATAGACTGCAAGGAGGAACGAACGGATGAACGAACCCCAAGCCACGCCAGCCACGTACACGACCGCCAACTCGCGGCTTCACGGCGCGTACAACCGCTACTTCAAGGCGTTTGCGATCGCTGCGACGGTCATTCACGGGATCATGATCTTCTTCTTTGTGGCTCCCCGTGGGGCTGGCTTCGAGGCTCGGGCCGAGGAGATGGAGGTCATCGACATCCCGCCCGAGATCAAGATCCCACCGCCGCCCGAGGAGATCGCTCGCCCGGCCACGCCGGTGATCTCGGAAGAGCCGATCGAAGAGGACATCACTATCGCCGAGACCGACATCGTCGAGGATCAAGAGGTCCCCGAAGCGCCCCCACCACCCTCTGATGTCGGCAACTCGTTCACGTTCACGCCTTACACGGTAAAGCCGAAGTGCAAGACGAACTGCACCCCCAAGGACATCCTGCGCCACGTGCCGCCGCTGCTTCAGAAGAGCGGCGTCCAGTGCAGCCTGGCGGTAGGGCTTCGGATCAATACCAGCGGGGCGGTGACCGCCACGCAAATCTTGAAGTCGAGCGGCAACCAGGGGTGTGATTCGGCGACCGAGAATTGGGCCAAAACGACCAAGTGGTCGACCGCCTACAACCGCGATCAGCCGGTCGTCGTCTGGATCAGCCAACCGGTGAGCATCGAGACGAAGTAGCGCGCCGGATCATCCGGGCTCGCTGAGGCCCCCGCCGAATCGGCGGGGGCCTTTTTTGTGACTCCCATCGGGGTTGCGGGCGGATCTGAGAAAAGTCTGTCAATAACTGTGCGGGTATGTGTATTAGTGCTTATATGGTGCAGAGGACGGTCGAAAGCTCTGCAGCAAGCGGTTGACAGCGCCGTTGGCCGCCTCTATACTCGGTCACTGGAACGCTGCTCCAGCCACAGCGTCCCCCCTGTGAACCTCGAAATGAAGGAGGGCGTTTCGGATCAACTTTCGTTTGCTTTCCATGGCGCTACGTGCGCCCCTCAACGATTCCAGCCACACACTGGGGAAACTCCGCGATCAAGCGGCGACGTAATCGTGCGCCTTGGACGTGGGTTCGCTCCCGTGCGTTTTGATTCTGTAGTAACTCGAACGGAGGGTACTCAATGAGGCAGCCTGGTGAGTTTAGAACGTTCGCTAGGTGGTCGTCCCTCGTCGTGGGCGTGTCATTCCTGCTGCTGCTAAGCGGCGGGGCGGCATTCGCTCAGGTGACGGGCAAGGTGATCGGAACGGTCACCGATGGCGATACGGGGCAGCCGTTGGTCGGCGCCCAGATCGTTGTCGAAGGGACGAACCTGGGGAACGTGTCCAATGAGGACGGCTACTACTTCATCAACAACATCGCGGTGGGTGTGCAGTCGCTGACGGCCCAGTACCTGGGTTATCAGACGACGACCAACGAGCAGCGGATCTTGGCCGGTCAGACGATGACCGTTGATTTCCGTCTGTCGAGCGAGATCATCCAAGCCGATCAAGCGATCGTGGCGGTGATCGAGCGCGAGCCGTTGGTGGCGCGTGACAACACGGTGTCGAAGACGCGCTTCACCGCTGGTGATGCTCAGGGCCTACCGATCGGGAGCATCGATCAGTTGGTGACGCTGGCGGCGGGGATCTACCGCAGCGGCACGGTCCAGGATGGCAACGGGTTCGTGATCCGCGGCGGTCGCGCGTCTGAGTCGGCGACGTTTATCGATGGCGTCTTGATCACCGACTTTGGCACCCAGAGCAACCAGACCGAGATCAGCACGTTCGCGATCGAAGAGGTGGACGTGATCACGGGTGGCTTCTCGGCCGAGTTCGGCCATGCGCAGTCGGGTGTGGTGAACATCGTGACGCGTGAGGGCGCGCGTAATTTTAGCGGCAACGTTCGGTACACGACCGACGGCGAGTGGAGCACCGACGGTTACGGCTTCGAAGAGATCGCGCGGGCGGCAGACACGGCCGGTTTTCCGGAGCCCCAGGACTGCTGCGGCTACAACCAGATCACGGCCTCGATCGGTGGTCCGATCGTCCCCGACCGTCTGACGGCGTTTGCCTCGGTCGAGGGGACTGGTGCGGCCAACTTCTTCCCGAACAGCGCGGGCTGGAACCCAGCCCAGGGCGGGTTCAACTCGGACGGCTCGACGGAGACGATCCTTCCTGGCGACCGCGGCAATGACACGCGGGCTCAGGCGAAGGTCACGGCGTTCATGCCGTTCGCGAAGCTGACGGGTACGTACCTGTTCAACCGCGAGCAGCGCGAGAACTACCACGACCTGTCGGGTTCCGGCGTCACGCTCGGTTTGAACCAGAACCTGAGCTGGTTGGCGACGCGTCGGAGGACGCACGACATCATCATCGGTTACGACCAGCAGATCTTCCAGACGGCGGAAAAGAGCCTGAACCTCCAGGTTCGGGGGAACTTCCACCAGTCGAAGCTGGTCCTCGGTACGCCGCTGAACGCGCAGACGGCGCAGATCCTGTTGGACGACCCGGACTTCGGTGCCGCTGTCTGCGCCGAGTTCGACAACGTCTGTGAGCGTGCGCTCGACGTCGTGGACTCGTTCGATCCCGACTTCCTGAACTGGCAGTGGGACGACGTGGAGTTCTTCTTTGAGGACTTCATGACCGCGGCTTCGATCCCGAACATCCCGACGGTTCGCACGAGCGATCCGGACGCGATATTCGGTGTCCCTCAGATCTTTGGCAACACCGGCTTCGGTAACACGTTCCGGCGTCGCAACGAGCGCCGTTACGGTATCCGGGTGGACGTGGACAGCCAGCTCAACCGGGTGCACCGGATCAAGGTTGGCGGCGAGTTCAACTGGGTCAACTTCGACGACCATTCGTCGCAGTTCACCAGCGGTCAGTTCGCGGACGAGGCGGACGTCGATCCGCGTATCTACGCGTTCTACGCCCAGGACCGGTTGGATTACGGCGACCTGGTGATCGACCTGGGCCTGCGCGTCGACCACTGGGATCCGAACACAGTGATCCCGCTGGTTCCGGGTGTGGTGCCGTGCGACATCTCGGCGTTCGATCAGTGCGATGACGAGGGTGTGGCGATCGATGGTGTGACCCACACCGAGATCTCGCCGCGTCTGGGCGTGGCACACCCGATCACGGACGCCACTCAGGTGCGTTTGTCGTACGGTGTGTTCCACCAGCTTCCACA
>DAOWHI010000228.1 GCA_030641505.1 Gemmatimonadota bacterium
GATCGGGCCGGTCAGCGTCACCGGCTCCGTGAGCACCTCGGACTCGTATACCATGACGTCCGGACGCCGGGCCGCGAACCGCTGGTCGTCCGTCATGTACTCCCGGGTCCGCCGAAGATGAACATCCTCCGTATACGGCACCGGTCGCATCGGATCGGCCACGTACTCGTCGTAACTCTCGGCTGCCGTGGGGGGCGAGAACGAGAGCTGCCCTCCGGGGTGGAAGTAGAGCTCCTTCTCGACGACGTCACCGGGCGGCCATGAGTCGAACCGCAGCCACTCCAGGGCGCCGGTGTCGTAGACCGTCGCCTCGGCAAGATCCAGCGTCCCCTCGTCCTTCAGATAGTAGTTGAAGAAACGTCGCTCCACGTCGCCATAGAGTTCGGACGTGGCGCTGCCCCAGTGGACGTTCCCTAAGTTGTCGCCTTCGTCAAAGGCCCACTGGCCATGGAACCAGGGACCCATGAGCAAGCGGTTCTCGGTCGTGGGTGGGCTCTGGGTCTCGATCGCCTTGTACACATTGAGCGGCCCAAAGAGGTCCTCGGCGTCGAACCAACCACCGACGACCAGCACCGCTGGCTCGATGTTCTTGAGATGGGGGAGCGGGTCACGAGCTTTCCAAAAATCGTCGTAATCAGGGTGGTCCATGACTTCCGACCAGAAACGGATGCTGTCGCCGAAGAACTTGGCCTCGACGTTCTTGATCGGTCCGAGCTCGAGGAAAAACTCGTAGTTGTCCTGGTTCGGCCAATCGAAGCCTTCAAGTCGCTCGCGTGTCGGCTCGGGTCTTGGGCGGCCAAACGAGGAGTAGAACGAGAAGCCGTCCATCAAAAAGAACGCGCCGTTGTGGTGAAAGTCGTCGCCGATGAACCAGTTGGTGACCGGCGCCTGGGGCGACACGGCCCTGAGTGCGGGATGAGCCTCCGGCAGCGACATCGTCGCGTAGAATCCTGGATACGAGATACCGGATATCCCGACCCGCCCGTTGTTGTGGGGCACGTTCTTGACCAGCCAGTCGATGGTGTCCCAAGTGTCGCTGTTCTCGTCGATGTCTTTCTCGCTCTTCCTGTCGGGATTGTACGGACGCACGTCCATGAACTCTCCCTCGCTCATGTAGCGTCCCCGCACGTCCTGGAAGGCGAGGATGTAACCCTCCTCGATGATGTCAGCGTCGCCCGCTAGACGCGGGGTGTAATTCTCCTCTCCGCGCGGCTCCGAGTTGTAGGGAGTACGACGCAGCAGGATCGGATACGTTTGACTTGTGTCTCTTGGGACGTACACCGACGTGAACAGTTGTACGCCGTCCCGCATCGGGATGTAGACCTCCATCTTTGTCAGACGCTCTTCGGACCACACAGGGCTCCCCCTTGGGGCAACGGGCATCGTGCGGCCGAAGTTGAGGGCGTAACTCTCGTTGCGCTGGCTCAAGGTGCCGGCGATCGTCGTGAACCCGGCGTCCACGCTCCCGTCGTATTCGGCCCCGGAGGTGCTGGTACGGAAAACAAGTTGCCCGTCCTCGAAAGAAAACTCCTCGACCGGAATACCGGTCTCGCCCTGATCTGGACTGTCGAGGGAGGCGGAGTATCCATCCTCGGTCTCCTGAACGTGCAGGGTGATGCGCAATTCGAGAGTGCCGACATCCAGTGTGCCAAACCAATCGCCGGTGATGTCCTGGGCTGCCGCGGGAGACGGATCCAGCGTCCACAGAAGGAGCGCGAGTGGGAGTAGGAAACTGAGACCTTGGCTATTTCTGCTTTTCATTTGACTGAGCCTTTGCGAGGTGGTCCGGAGAAGAGCGCGCGCGACGCTGCGATGTGTGTGCATCCCTTGAAGGTGGGGGCCTACCGCCGCGACGTCTGTCGGGGGGAACTCGCTCCCGCGTGTAAGGAAAAACCTGTCGCCGTCTAGAGCGTTGCGACGATGAACAACCGGCGGAACGGAAACAGCGTCGTACCGTCCGGACGGCGCGGGTATGCGACGCGCAGGCGCGCTTTGTAATCCGCTTCGAACGCCTGGCGATCGTCATCGTCCAAGGCGTCCAATAGGGGTTTCCCCCACGTTCCTTTTGTCCATTCAGCGACCGGATCGTCGCCTTCCAGCAATTGGAGGTACTCGGTTTCCCAGATGTCGAGCGACGAAACGTGGGGCACCAGGATATCGTGGTAGCGTTCCGGTTCTGCCACCGGTGACGGCCGAAGGAGCGGTTCTAGCTGTTTGCGCCACGGTTCCTGGCGCGCAGCGGCGTACATCAACGTGTGGGACGGCGCCCCGAAGTTGCGCGGCATCTGCACGGCGAGGACGCCGCCCGGCGCTAGGAATTCGAGCAGCTTTGGGAAGAGACGCTCGTGCTCGTCGACAAAGTGCAGTGCGGCGTTGGAAAACAAGAGATCGAGTGGCGTGTCAGGGGTCCAGGTCGCGATGTCGGCTTGAACCCAGCGCACATTCACAGCTAGGTCGCGCGCCCGATTCAGCATCTCGGCTGACCCGTCGACCCCGGTCAGGTCGACGTCCGGCCATCGCTCCGCCAAAATGCGGGTCACATTGCCCGCGCCGCACCCGAGATCGACGATCTGTTTTGGCGATGCGAGCGAGACTTGAGCCAGTAGATCGACCGCCGGACGCAACCTGAGATCGGCGTAGCGGAGGTACTGTGCTGGGTCCCACATCTAACGAAAGTAACGAGTTTGGTTTGGGTCGAGCCGGGCGGTGGAGTATTACGTGGATGAGTCGTCGAATGCGGGGGGAGGGGTGACCTCACCCCCTCCCACAGCCGCCTCGAACCGATGATCGGTTAGCCGACGTGGCGGACAAAGCGAGGCGCTGGACGGCGCGAAAGCCATCGCCGATTCAACACCACCTGCGCCTCCTTGCGCCGGTCTGACCTGTCGTTGGTAGTCCGGAACAGGTCTGAACGAGCATCGGAAATGGGAATACCGCGAGTGCGGTTCATGATTATGTATCTCCTTACAGAACAGGGTTTTGCGACCGGCGAGGACTCTTCCCGCCAGCTTGGGGTGGGTGGAAGTCTACTAACCATGTCAATAGCTGCCGGATCGCGTCTAACGAAAGTGACGCGTTTTTCGATCAAGGCGCCAGAAGAGCCCGACGACGAAACCCCACCCGAAGCCTGCCAGCATCGAGAACCGATCGGGCCTTGATCCGTAGGTTGCCGCAACCTCGGATCCGCCGCCCACCCAGCGCTTAGAAAGCCGCTTCAACGCGCGCAGCATAGGCATTCGCGCGAGCCTCAGAGACTTGGCGAAAGCAGCGCCGCTGCCGTACCAGTTGCGCCGGATCGTGGCGGCACGGTCCGCCCAGAGGGTCGGAGATCGATGCGTGGTCTCGACCTCTGGCGTCTGTAGGACATGATAACCGCGAGCGAGGGCGCGGAGCGTGAGGTCGAGGTCTTCGGCCGAGCGGAGCGGCGCACCGATGCCGAGCGCTTCGTCAAAGCCATTCAGCTCTTGCCAGACGGATCGCCGAATCGCCATGCAGGCGGTCGTTCCACTCAGCCGGTGGATCTCTTCCAGGCCTCCGATCAGCGCCGTTTCCGATAGCACGCAGCCAGGCACGAACCCGTCGTCGTGAGCGTAGGCTCCGGGGAGCACGCTACCGAATAGGACGCCGACGTTCGGGTGCGCGTCGAACGCTGCGACGATCTTCTCGAGCCAATCCTCCCGAACGGTGCAATCGTCCCCCGTTATTGCGAGCAACTCAGCCGTGGTGAGGCTAGCGCCTCGGTTCAGGGCCGCGCTCAGCCCGCTTCCCGGATGTGCGCTGTAACGCACTCGAGGGTCGCCCATAAACGGACGCAATCTCTCACGGCTCAACTCGTCGGTGCTCTGATCGATGATGTGCACCTCGTACTCCGAGTATGTGCTGCGCAGCACGGATTCCAGGGCAACATCAATGTCCTCAGGACGGTGGATCGTCGCGATGATCGCCGCGACGCGTGGACTTGGCGGGTTCATCTCGGGCGCGTCCAGGAACGACGAGCGTTGCGCGGCACCGTTCGGAGCGCGAGGTAGGGCTGCAGGAACGGGGTAGTCAACAGGTTGAAGACCCACGGCCGACTGAAATAGTACATTTCCACTCGCTCGAGCGCGTAGAGGTCGCTACCGCGGGTCAGTAGGCCGAGCCGATCCGAGCACGCACAGCTGTAATGTTCGGCGGCGAGCTCGCGCGTTCGCGGGTCGTACTTTCCGTGGGGGTACGCGAAGCTCCGAACGCCGACCCCGAGACGATCTTCGAGGATCGCCTTTGCGCCCACGATCTCCGCTTTCGCGCTTGACGCCGGCAAACGGGTGAGATCGGGATGCGTCAGCGTGTGCGCTCCAATCGAAAAGCCGGCAGCGACCATCTCGCTTAGCTCGCTCCAGCTCACCATCGGTTGACCCTCCACCGGCGGAAGCCGATCAGAACGGTCGCGGCCAACCGGTTCACCGGTGGTCACGAAAACGGTGGCGGTCATGGCGTACTCTTGCAGAATCGGGAACGCTTCGCGGTAAACGCTCTCGTAGCCGTCATCGATCGTGATTACGACCGCTTTTGAAGGCAGCGGGTTGCCGATGCGGAGATGTTGCACCGCGTCCAGGAGATCGATGCTCCGGTATCCTTTTTTAACCAGGCGCGCGAGCCTGCTCCGCAGCACGGACGGGGGAAACGAGATCGTGGAAGCTGGCGTGGCAAAAGCGTGAAAGGTCAAAATCGGCAGGTGGCCGAGATCCGGTGTCGGGTGCCAGTTTTCACTCATGGAGCGTGCTCTGGAGCTTGGTGTTCTGTTGGTTGCGGCAACGTTAGCGCTGCGGATCCTGACGATGCTGGCCGCCCGTCGAGAGCTGCGCGAACAGCTTCGGTTCGCAGCGACCCTCGCTCTGGTCGCGGCTGTCGCCTTGGCTGTTGTGATCTGGGCTGCAGCTCGCTCGCCGATTGCCCTACGGTCGATCTCGATCGCCGCGGGGATCTGTGTAGTGGTTCTCGCATGGCGCTCCCGTCCCGACTCTGGTCGAAGCCGCTCCCGACCGCCGGGTTCCTTGGGGCTCAAGAACTCGCTCGATGCCATCGTAGATCGAAGCTTCTACATGGGCCAGCTTCAGCGCCACGGTCGGGTGTTCAAGATGGCTCAGTTCCACCAGCCGGTCGTGTGTATCGTGGACATAGGCAAAGGGCGGGAACTCCTCAAGCGCGAGACCGAGAATCTCGTGCTCGCCCCGCTGCCAATCAGCGCCGAGATCCCCCGTGGGTTTATTCGCTACATGAAGCCCGACGATTACGCTGTCTACTCGCAGCTGTTTCGCTCGGCGTTCTCCGAGGCCCTGCTAGAGGCGAATCGAGAGCTTATGCGGGATGCGGCCCGTCGAGAGCTGGTTGAGCTCGCTGCCGCCAGCGACGCGGCGTCACACGCCGGCGTCGACCCGCGACGCTCAATCGAGCGACTCATGTTCACGGTGTTGCTGCGGATCTACTTCGGTGATCTGATCGAACCCTCTGATCGAGGCGTGATTGAAGGCTGCTGTCGTGGCATCGGATCCGGGAACACCATAGGCAGAGCCAGCCCCAGAGCGCGCCGCGCGTTGCAGACGTTCGACAAGCTGATTCGCGAGCGCAGTAACGACGGTTTGGCTGCACATGGTGATCACTCTTCGGTCTTGGGTGGGATCTTGCGCTTGAAGCCTGAGGCCGGCGCCGATTCGACGGCGATCGGGAACCTCCTTCTGCTACTCGAGGCCTCCAGAGACAGCATCGGCGGTTTACTCATGTGGATCCTCAAGAACGTTGCCGACAGTCCCGAGTCCATTGAGATGATCCGTGGCGCACGAGACGGCGATGCTCGTGCCGGTGAGCTCATCGAGTGCATCGTGTTCGAGACTCTCCGGCTGGCCCAAAGCGAGTACGTCTACCGAATTGTCACGCGGCCAATCGAGGTCGATGGCTTCGAGATTCCGAAGGGGTGGCTTACCCGTATCTGCGTGGCCGAAGCGCACAGGCAAGACCCGCCGTTCGACCGACCGGAGGTGTTTGATCCCGCGCGCTTTGTAAACCGGCGTTTTTCGTCCAATGAGTTTTCGCCGTTTGGGCTCGACCAACACGCGTGTTTGGGCGCGCAGTTGACGACTTCCGTGAGTGGAGCTTTCGTCGACGTGTTGGCGCGCAATTTCGACGTGCGGGTCGTGGCCGACGGTGCGCCCGAGCGGGGGAACCGACATTGGAACCACTGGCGGCCGAGCTCGGAGTTGCGGATCGCGCTGTCCCGCCGAGGGACAGAGTAAGAGGTCGGCGTCCCGCGATCGACGATCGTCTGGATCTCGGCCTCGACATTCGACCGTGGCCCGACCGTTGTCATGAAAGTCCTGCCATTTCCGGTATTTCCTCGCATCGCTCGCCGCGCAATGCGCTGATCCCCTCACGTGCGATCAGCGGAACCATCGCCATCCCGGCAACCGGATCGGTCCACCACCATCCAAGCACTGCGTTGAAACCCAGACCCACGAGGAGGATCGCGGAGAGGATCATGCAGATGTCAGTCTGGATCGAATCGGCGTGAAGGGCGCGGCTCTCGATGGCAGCCGCCACTCGCCGCTTCGCCCGGGCTAGAATCGGCATGACGATGAGCGACAAGATCGCGATGACGATCCCGCCGACACTGGCTGCCGGCGGCTCCTGCCTCACCAGTGCCGCGATTGACTCGAACGCGATGTAGCTGGCCAGCGCCATGAAAGATAATCCGACCAGACGCAGCGCGATCGTTTCCGCGTGCTCCGCAGATTCCATGTCGCGCCGTGTCTGGAGGCGCCACAGTAGCACGAACCCCGACGACATCTCGATCAGGCTATCGACCCCGAAGCCGATCAAAGCGATGCTCC
>DAOWHI010000034.1 GCA_030641505.1 Gemmatimonadota bacterium
CGGTCGATGTCGGTGGCGAACGCGTGCGGATCCTTGCCGACCGCTTCGTGGAGACTGGAACGCTCGAGGATGTCGTGGACGGGCAAACCGATCCCTGCGAAAAAACGCTCTGCGACTGCGATCAGATCGGCCGGTCCATAGACTCGATCAAGATCGGTGTCAAAGACGTCCGGTGAGTCCTGAAAGAACGGATCCTGGTAATGCCAAGGCATGAGCTCGGCGGGCTTGATACCAAAGCGCTCCGACAAGCGGGCGTCAATCTCCGACTTTGTCTCTGCGAACGGCTGCTCCGTGTCGGTCTCGACGCGTTCCAAGAACCGCGCCACGTCGTCCGGGTCTTGCTCTTCGAGCTTGAGACGCATGTGGTAGAAATCGGGAAAGCCCAACCCGCGGGCAGCATCGTTTCGGAGCTCGACCAACTCCTGTAGCTGCGACACAAGCGCCGGACCGACCGCCTTGGTCGCCTCGTACGCTTCCTCCAGCTTGGCTGGATCGCGCTCGTGCTTGAGCGTCTCCTCCATGTAACCAAACAATCGCGGTTCGCCCTGGTACAGCGGTTGGTGGGTCGAAAAGACGCGCTCGACGTCGGACGACAGCGCGTTGATCCGCTGGTTGAGCTCGGGCTCCACCCGGCGTGGCAAGGCCTTCAAGTACAGGAGCTCGATCGATCGGGCTAACAAGCCGTCGTCCGGCGGCGTGTCGTGCAGCGCTTCGATTCGGTCGAACCGCTGGTCGTCTGCCCAGAACCGGTCCAGGGCGTCGCGGAGCTCGGTAAGACGAGCGTACGCGTCGGCATCGCCGCTGACAGCGGCATCCCACCACGCATGGTTGACCGCCGTCGCCAACGGTTTCAACCCACTGACGAGGTCTTCGATGAGGGCTTTGGGGCTTGTCATGAGCGCGCCAATCTACGGTGGTCGCGTACCCTCGAACAGGCGTAACATCTAGCTAGGCCCGTTGGAAACGAAGCACCCGATGGGTGGAAGGAGGGTCATGGAAGCATCGTTCGAGGAGTTCCGCGAGGGCGTGGCCGCTCGGCTTCGCTCCGCGCGCGGTGACTTGACGCAAGCGCAGTTGGCCGCGTTGACGGATTACACTCAACAGATGATCAGCCGTTACGAGAACGGTCGTATCCCACGATCGTACTGGTATCTGGCAGGCCTCTCCGGACACGCCGGCCTCGACATCGACTACGTCTTGACTGGCAAACGGCGGCGCAAACTGGGCGCGACCACGATAAGACACGCGACGAAGTGATACCAGCGGCGCGACTCGCCTGACGTGTCTCGTTACTTCAACTGTGGGACATTGATGGCGCTGGCCGGTCTGTGCGTGTTTGCGCTGCTGGGTTACGCGTTGTTCCAAATCCTCTGTTACGGCCCCGGTGGAGCGGGCGCAGGTTCGCTGCGCTACCCGGGCTGAATGGCCATCCCGTGATCAACGATCCGACCGCTGTCTTCGTCTACTTGGCCGGTGTGCTGGGCGCTGTGTACTGGCTCTCCGGGCTCAAGCCGCTGGCTCGAGTGTTCGAGATCGCGCCGGCCATCCTGTGGGCGTATTTCGTGCCGATGGTGTCGACCACGCTCGGCATCACCCCCGCCGATTCTCCCGCTTACGACTGGATGGTACGGCACCTGCTACCGGTGTCGCTGTTTCTGCTCATGGTCACCGTCGACGTACCCGCGCTGCTAAGGCTCGGCCGACCGGCGACGATCATGATGCTGACGGGCACCGTTGGTATCATCATCGGCGGGCCGATCGCGCTGGCGGTGTTCGGCACATGGTTGCCGGCGGATGCTTGGAAGGGATTAGGCGCGCTGTCGGGCTCATGGATCGGTGGGACGGCGAACCTGGTGGCGGTCGCCGAGTCGATCGGGACATCCGACGCCATGTTCGGGCCGATCATCGTCGTCGACACGGTGGTCGGTTACGGCTGGATGGGCGTGCTGCTGTTCCTGTCGGCCTACCAACTTCGCTTCGATCGCTGGAACAAAGCCGATACATCGCTGATCGAAGAGACCAACGCCGCGCTGGCCGCCAAGTACGAAGCGATCCGCAGGCCGATCACGATCCGCGATTTGGCGATGATCGTCGGCGTCGGGTTTGTGGCTGCTTACGCGTGTGTGCTGGTCGGCGAGCGGATGCCAGAGCTCGGCGACCCCAGAATCATCAGTCACACGACGTGGGCCGTGGTGCTCGTCACGACCTTCGGGCTGGCGCTCTCGTTCACGAAGATCAGCGATCTCGAGGGACCCGGAGCGTCGAGCGTGGGGTTTGTCGCGCTCTACTTATTGGTGACCGCGATCGGCGCTCAGGGTGACCTAAGGGCGATCGTCGATGCGCCGCTGTTCTTGGCGACGGGTGCGCTCTGGATCGCGATCCACGTCGGACTGCTGCTGCTGGTTGCACGCCTCATTCGGGCGCCGCTGTTCTTCTTGGCGACCGGATCGATGGCCAACGTCGGGGGTGCGTTGAGTGCGCCAGTCGTGGCCGGCGTCTACCACCCGGCGATGGCACCCATCGGCTTGCTGATGGGGGTGTCGGGCTACGTGCTGGGGATCTACGGCGGGTTGGCGTGCGCATGGCTGCTCGGTCAGGTTGCGATCCACCTGCTCTGATTCACAGCCACGATCCCCGTTATGACGAGGTCGGTGCTGGTTCCCAGAGCTCGACCTTGTTGCCGTCGGGATCGATAAACCAGCCGAAACGGCCGAAGTCGTACTGTTCGATTTCGCCCGCGATCTCCGCCCCGCCCTCGGCGACCTGTGATAAAGCGCCGTCGAGATCATCGACGATCAGATTGATCATGAACGGTTTCGCGGACGGAGCGAAGTACTCGGTCGCAGCGTCGAAGGGTCCCCACACCGAAAATGCCCCGTCCGGGAGCTGATCGGGCTTGAAGGCAACCGATTGCGTCTGCTCGTCTACGGAAACCCCCAGCCACGTCGAATACCAAGCCGCGAGCGCCCTCGGGTCCGGGCTCTCGAAGAACGCGCCGCCGATACCTAGCGCCTTGGCCACCCTAGTTGGTTTCCCGCCACTCGTTCGGCACTCGCACGGCGACGACCTCGCCCGTGGCGCACGTGCTCCCGCGCGACGAGACCGAACAAGTGAGCCGTGTCTTGCGATCGTCGGAGTCGACGATCCGGGCCCGGACCTCGACCGGCACTTCGATCGGGGTCGGTTGCAGATAGCGCACCTCGAGCGACGCGGTCGCGTACCAGATCGGCGGGTCCGAACCGATGTCGCGCCCTTCCGATTCGTAAGCGAAGGCGATCGCCGAGCACACTGCGTGACAGTCAATGAGCGTTGCGATGATGCCGCCGTTCACGAACTGGGGTGGTCCGGCCGCATGATGCGGTTGGGGCTGATAGGTGCACACCGACTCGCCGGCTCCCGCCCAGACGCTCTTGATCTGGAGCCCGTCAGCGTTCCCCGGCCCGCAGCCGAAGCACAAGTTGTCGGGGATCTTATCCTGGAAGGCGAGCGTCAAATGGTCTCCGCGAGGGTAGCCTACTCGTAGCGCAGAGCGGCGATCGGGTCAAGCCGTGCGGCCCGATTGGCGGGCCAAAGTCCGAAGAACAGACCGATTACGAACGAGAACAGCACGGCGAGCGCGATCGCTGCCGCCGAGACTTCGGTGTTCCAGTTTGCCGCCTGAGCGAGGACGGCCGAAGCGCCGATCCCGACCGCGATCCCAATGAAGCCTCCCACTCCACACAGCACCAGCGCCTCGAGCAAGAACTGGAAAAGGATCGCTCGGCGGGTCGCGCCCAGTGCTTTCCGAACACCGATCTCGCTCGTGCGTTCGGTCACCGACACGAGCATGATGTTCATAATCCCGATTCCGCCTACGATCAGGCTGACCGCAGCGATGCTGGCCAACAGGAACGTGAAGGTGCGGGTTGTTTCTTCTCGCGTGCCGAGCAACTCGGTGCGATCCTGGATCCAGAAATCGTTCTCGTCGCCAACCCGCAATCGGTGGCGCCGACGCAGAACTTGCTCGATCTGGGCCATGCCAGCAGACATCATGTTGGGGTCGGAAACCGCCACGTTGAACTGACTCACGTTGTCTTCCCCGATGAGGCGGAAGCGCGCAGTCTCAACCGGCACCAGGACGACCTCGTCGCGATTGAACCATCCCCCGCCACCTTTCTCCTCGAACACGCCGACGATCTCAAATGGCACATTCCCGATCCGAATCGCGTCGCCGACTAGGTCGATCGCCTCGACGCCGAGCACGGCAGGTATCGCGCCCCCGAGCACCGCCACCCGACGTCGTCCTTTATTCTCCTGAGGTGTGAAAAAACGCCCGAGCGCAATCTCGAAGCGGTTGACGCGATCGTAGCTCGACGACGTGCCCACGATCCTGAGATTGGCGTTGGTGTTGCTGTATTCGACCTGCGAGTTGGTAGTCATCTCCGGAGCCACCTCACCCGCGAGCGGGGCTTCGCGGCGGACGGCTTCGACATCGTCGAGGGTGAGCTCGGCTTCGGTCGATCGCGCGCCTCGGAACCAGGCTTGACCTGGTCGCACCGTAAGCACGTCGGTACCCAGAAGCGCGATTTCCTCTTCGACTGCCCGCCGAGCCCCGGAACCCAGCGCCAACATGGTGATGACCGCGGCTACACCGATGATGATTCCTAACATCGTCAGCAAGGAGCGCAGTTTGTTGGCCCGCAACGAATCCAACGCAACCCGGATGATCTCGAACAGCAGCATCGTTCAGGCCCCTATTCGCGGCGGATGCCTGGGACTCCGCTTCGGCTGCGTATCCGCTCCAACAGCTCGCGTTGTTGGATAAGCGCCTGCGGGACGAGGACGACCTCTTCTCCGTCTTCGAGTCCACTGACTACTTCGGTGTGCTCCCAGGTGCCGAGCCCGATTCGAATCGGCTCGAGCTCGAGTTGGCCACGGTCGTCGTACTGGAAGACGTAGGCTGGGCGGGGCTGCCCCGGGTTCTGCCGATCGGCTTCCGTTTGAGCCTCACGCGCAGCGCGCATCTGCTGCATGAGCCGTTGACGTTCGGCAGGGCTCAAGGTCTCGAAGTACCGACGCCGCTCCTCGCGGCTCATGTTGCGAAGCTGCGGTCCTGGCTCTTGCGTGACTTCGGTTTCACTCTCGACCGCTTGTTCCTGTTCGTGCTCTGGCACCTCGAGACCCAGCACTTCCGCCAGCTGGCGTGCCTCGTCGGGTGTCTTGACC
>DAOWHI010000283.1 GCA_030641505.1 Gemmatimonadota bacterium
AAACCGCATGGGGTACAGCGGCGACGACTTCTATTTCCTCGCGTACTGGTACCCGCATATGGCGGTATACGACGATCTGGCGGGTTGGCACTTCGACACGTTCACCGGAAACGCGGAGTTCTACGCTGGATTCGCGCGTTACGACATCGAGATCGAGGCGCCCTCGGACTGGCTGATCGTATCCACGGGCGAGCTCCAGAACCCTGACCAGACGCTGTCCGGTACGGTGCGCGAACGGCTAGCGACTGCCGCCAACAGCGACGCGATCGTACCGGTCGTCACACCCACAGAGTTCGGGCGGGCCGCAACGTGGGAGGACGCCGGCGCGTCGATCCGCTGGCACTTCGTCGCCGACTCGGTGCACGACGTATCGGCCAGCATCACGCGCGCATCAAACTGGGACGCAACTCGCACGCCTGTCGGCGATCGCGACGGCGATGGCTCGGTCGACTACGCGCTCATCAACGCCCTCTACCGGGAGAGCGCCCCGTTCTGGAAACAAGTCGCTCGGTACTCGCAACACTCGATCGCGACCTTGTCGGAGTACACCGGATACTCGTACCCGTGGCCGCACATGACCGCGGTCGAAGGCGGTGGGATCATCGGCGGTGGAATGGAGTTCCCGATGATGACCCTGATCGGCGACTACAACGAGCGCGGGCCGGATCGATTGTACATGGTGGTCGCGCACGAGCTCGCCCACATGTGGATTCCGATGATCGCGTCAAACAACGAGCGTCGATACGCCTGGCTCGACGAGGGAACGACAACGTTCAACGAGAATCGGGCGCGTGAGGATTTCTTCCCCGGTGTCGATCCCGATCAGGAGGATCGTGAAGAGTACATCGAGCTAGCGCTGCGGGAGGGCGAAGGCGAGATCTTGCGGTGGTCGGACTTCCACTATCCCGGGGCGTACGGCGTGGCGTCATACGAGAAGCCGTCGATGGTGCTTCGCGCGCTGCGGGGCGTGCTCGGCGAGAAAACGTTTATGGAAGCGTATCACGCGTTTTGGGATCGATGGGCGTTCAAGCATCCATACCCATGGGACTTCTTCCGCACGTTCGAAAACGTGTCCGGCCGTGATCTGGGCTGGTTCTGGTCGGCGTGGTATCAGGAAACGTGGACGCTCGATCACGCGATCGGTGAAGTGCGGCTTCTCGATGAGGGTCGGGCTGAGATCGAGATCCTCGACGAGGGTCTAGTGCCGATGCCGGTTGACGTCGTTGTTACGCGTGAGGATGGGTCGACCGAGCGGCACGAAGTGCCGGTCGATGTGTGGCTTCGAGGTGCGGTTCGTACTCACATCGCGACACGCTCCGGCGCACCGATCGCGAGGATCGATCTGGACCCGGAGCTCGACTTCCCTGACGTGGACCGGTCGGACAACGTGTGGCCGCTGGAAGACAGCCCAGCGCAATAAAGCAAAGACCCGCCGGCGTCCCGACGGGTCTCGCTGAAAAAGTTCGCTGGGTGGCCCTGGTCAGGCGTCGCTCATATGCCCGTTTACGAGCTTGGTCATCTCGAACATGCTGACCTCGGCCTTGCCATCGAACACCGCCTTCAGATTGGCGTCGGCGACGATATTCCTCTTGTTCTTCGGGTTCTGAAGGTTGTTTTTCTTGATGTAATCCCAGAGTTTCTTCGTCACCTCTGTCCGCGGCTTGGGCTCGGCGCCAACGACTTTCGCGAGGTGGGCATCAGGCTTCATCGGTTTCATGAACGCCGGGTTTGGCTTACGCTTGGATTTTGCTTTTGCCATCTCGTAGTTCTCCGAAAAGAGTCGTCTTGAGTAACCTGCAGCGTTCTTCAACGGGGGCGAGCGAACCGGGGATATCCGCTCCGGTCGCTTTTTCGTACAACATTCGAGCCTAAAACGCAAGAGGAACCTCGCCACCATGAAGGATGTGAACGTCGCGTTTCGGAGCCTGCACAAACGGATGTGGGTCGCCGAACACTCACTAAAGCTGGCCGGAATCGACTTCGGTCGGCGCATGACGGTGGTGCTGTTGAGCAGCGGCGAACTGTGGCTTCACTCCGTCGCGTACCTCACACCGGAGCTGCGCGAGAAGCTCGACGCGATCGGTCCGGTGCGCTTCGTGATCTCCCCTAACCGCTTTCACCACAGGTACATGCGGCACTATCAAAAGGTCTATCCGGAAGCCCAATTGCTGGCTTCACCGGGACTGCCAGAGCGGCGGAAGGACCTGTCATTTTCCGGAACCCTCGGTGACGAGTCGGATCCGAGTTGGACGATGGATCTCGATCAGATCGCGTTCTACGGCAACCGGTTGTCAACCGAGATCGTCTTCCTCCATCGGGCGAGTCGGAGCCTGATCCTGACCGACCTGTGTTTCAACTTGCCGCCCAGTCGCCCCCTATTCACCCGATTCGCCGCGCGTGCACTCGGCGTTTACAATCGACTCGGGGTCAGCTGGACGATGCGTCGCGGAATGTCCGATCGTGACGCTGCGCGTACGTCTTTAGCGCGCATCCTGGCCTGGGATTTTGATCGCGTAATCGTCGGTCACGGGGACATCGTCGAAACCGGCGGCCGTGAACAGCTCGAACAGGCGTTTGCATGGCTGGCGGAACCTTAAACGGGGACGATCGCATGGATCTCAAAGCAGTCATCTTGAATTGCACGCTTAAGAAGTCGCCCGCAGAATCGAACACCCGGGCATTGATCGACAAGGTCATCGACCTGATGAAGCCGATGGGCGTCGAGTCCGAAGTCATTCGCATCGTCGACTACAACATCCCGTTTGGTGTTGCTTCAGACGAGGGGGCGGGTGACGAGTGGCCGGGAATCCTGGCCAAGCTCCGAGCGGCGGACATCGTCATCATCGGCACGCCGATCTGGTTCGGCGTGCGGTCAGCGGTGGCCCAACTGGTCATCGAGCGACTCGACGGCACCTACGTCGAGGGGGATCCTGAAACAGGTCAGTTTCCGCTGTACAACAAGATCGCCGGCGTGGTGGTAACCGGAAACGAGGATGGCGCTCACGATGCCGCAGCGAACACGTTGTTCAACTTGTCACACTTGGGATGCGTGGTGCCGCCAAACTCAGATTGCTACTGGGTCGGCGATGCCGGCCCCGGACCGAGCTACATCGAGGCCGGCGGCGACAAGCACATGTACACCAACAAGACGGCCCGCTACATGGCACACAACGTGGTGTACATGGCGAAGCTCATGAAGAGCCACCCGATTCCGACCAACTTGAAGCAGCTTATCGCCGATGCGGAGGCCGCCAGTCGCGACGACTGTCCGCCGAGCCACGGCGCATCGAGCGTAGGAACGTAGGTATGCAACGCGGAGGTTTTCTCATGCCCGTCTATTCGATCTCGCCGATCATGAGCGCGCTTATCGTTGCCGTTGGGCTATCGGCGGTAGCGACGACCCGAGCTCATGCTCAAACATACCCCGAAGAGGCGGTGGCCGAGCTGCAGATGTCGCCGCAGGCGATCACGGTCCAAGTCGGCGAGCGCGCGTCTATTGAGATCAATCCGGTGGACGACGATGGCAACGCGCTCGATGACATCATGATGCGCGTCACTTCACGCGGCAGCGGCGCTTGGTACGACCCGGAAACCTCCGAGGTGCTGGGAATCGTCCCTGGCGAGGAGCTGATAAGCGCCAGGGTAAGGCGCTCTCGGAGGGACGGGCCGGGGTTCGACGATGTCTTCGGGTTCATTCGCGTCTACGTCACCCCCGCTCCGGTCGACCAACTCGAGATCGAACCACAGCCAACACTTTTTGTCGGTACGCGAACGGCCCTTACCGCGAGAGCGTCGGCAGGAGGTGCTCCGCGGAACGATGTCGAACCCGAGTGGGAGTCCTCCGATCCAACGATCCTTCGCGTCACTCCCGGCGGTTTAGCCATCGGTGTGGTCACCGGCGAGGCGCGAGTTACCGCGCGTGTGGGCGACGTCACCGCGTCGCTCTCGATGCGGGTCAAGCAAGATCCCGTGCGTGGGCTCGAGATCGAGCCCAGCACGCAATCCGTACAGGTAGGGGATGTCGTCCACTTGTCGGCGGTGGCGATCGACGACCGCGGCCATGATCTCGGTGACTTGCCGACCGAGTGGACGCTGCTGCCGGGCTCCGGGCACGCGCACGACCGGGCGTTCGTCGACGCCGACGGTGCGTTCGTCGCCTACGAAGCAGGACTCCACCGCGTGATGGCCAGCGT
>DAOWHI010000117.1 GCA_030641505.1 Gemmatimonadota bacterium
AATCACTTTCTTCACCAGGCCGGAGCTTGTGGCGCGCCCGAAGCAGAAACGTGATGTCATCACGAGCGCGATCGAGACCAGCCTCGGGCGTCGGCACGATCGTCAGCATAATGTCCATTACCGAGCTTGTGTCGAAGTCACGGTGGAACGATGTGTAGGGGATGATGACGCGGTTGTCCTTGGTTTGACCCCAAAGCAGCATTATCTCTTCTTCGAATACCCCGATGACCGTGTATGGCAAACCACCGATCCGGATCGATTTGCTGATCGGGTCCACGCGCGGGAAAAGCAGGTCGGTGATCCCCTTGCCCAAGACGACGACTCGGTTGCGGTTGGCGATCTCGCTGGCCGTGAAGAAGCGCCCGCTCTCAACATCGGCGGCGTTGATCGCGGCGTAGCGTTCTGTGGTTCCCATGAGATCCTGGGTCGTCTTGTTTGCGCGGTAGGATATCTGTCGGCTGACCGGAAACGCCGTTCCGAGCATGATGTCGGTGTTCTGTACCGTTGATAACCGGCTGATCGCGGCTTCGTCTTGTTCGGTGATATCTGGCCTGCGCTCCAGCCGCATGAGCTCGCGCTCGCCGGCCACGATCCGACCCGCCCACTTGCGGAGAAACATGTGGTCCGCACCGATGTCGCGTATCTCGCCGACGATCTCGCTATCGAGCCCGCGCACGAGCGAAGTCATGCCGACGATGGCGGTGACGCCGATGATGATGCCAATGATCGTCAGCGCCGAGCGAAGCCGATGCGACCAGAGCGTGGCGAATGCCATGCGGGCGCTCTCCACGAACTGACTGGAAGTGGCTCTGCTTGGGAGGTCCGGACGCACCGACTACTCGTATCGGAGGGCGACGATTGGGTCGAGGCGCGCCGCCTTGACTGCGGGGTAGATACCGAAGGCGATGCCGACGGTCGACGCCAGGCCGATCCCCAGCGCGATCGACCACCAGGTGAGGGAGTAGGGAAGCGGGGTGACCCTCGAGATGGTGACTGCGATCCCGAACCCGAGTCCGACGCCGATTATGCCACCCAGCGCAGCCAGTATCACCGCCTCGACGAGGAACTGGCGCAGTATGTCGCGTCGTCGGGCACCGAGCGCCTTGCGAATCCGGATCTCACGAGTGCGCTCGGTGACGGCAACGAGCATGATGTTCATGACCACGATCCCACCGACCAACAGCGAGATCGCCACCAGGCCGACAAGCGCTGAGTAGACTCCAGCTGTCACCTTGTCGTAGAGCTGGAGAAACTCCTGGGTGGTAATGAAGCCAAAATCGTCGGATTCGGATGGCCGCAGTCGATGGCGAACTCGCATCAGCATCCGCGTCTCATCGATTGCGCCCTGAACGTTGTCGGGGTCAGCCGCCTTGATCGAGATGCTCACGCTGGCTCGTCGATCGTAGATCTTTTGCCAGCTGCTGAGCGGGATAACGACAAAATCGTCTTGAGTGGCGCCAAACACGGTGCCCTGCGGCTTGGCGATCCCAACTACCGTGAAGTGGCGGCCACGCACGCGAATCGTATCGTCGATCGGGTCACTCGTTGGGAAGAGCTCCTCAGCTACTTCGTGGCCAATGACGGTGACTGGACGGGCTCGCTCGATCTCCAACGGCGCCAAATGGCGGCCGCGTTCGATCTCAAACGTCGATAGGAACGGGAACTCCGTGCCGACGCCGCGAACCATCATGTCATCCACCGAGCGATTGCCGCCCCAGACCTTGTCCCGCCGGTACACGTCGGCAGTGACGTACAGCAGGTTGTCACCCTGCCGGCTTAGGGCAAGCGCGTCCTCGTTGGTCAGCTCGGGTCGTCGCTGGGCCTCGATGATCGAACGCCAATCGAAAACGTCGCTGGTGCCCATCCGATCGAGGATGAACACATCTGCGCCACGCCCGGTTACCAAGTCGGTGACCTTTGAGTTGCGCCCGCTTCCTAAGATCACGGCCGCGATAATCGAGGTGACCGCCACGATGATTCCAAGCAGCGTCAGAAAAGAACGCAGCTTGTGTGCGCGCAGCGATATCAGCGCCGAGACGACGGACTCCCAGCCACTCATAGGAGCTAAGACTAAGTGGCAGGTGGCGCCTGGCCAACCATCGCCTCTACGTTGACCGCTGATGTTGTTGGGAGCGCATATGTCGACGGCGGGAGGTCTCCATACCGCGTTTGAGCGCGGCGACGCGCTCGACTGCACTGCGATCCAGATCTTTACGTCGAGTCCCAGACAGTGGCGTGGGCGGGAACTCTCAGACGATGACGTCGAGCGATTCCACTCAGCGTGGTCGGATTCGAACTGTGAAGTCTGTCTGGCTCATGACATCTACCTGACACGTCTCGGCACCCGTGACAAGACGATCCTCGGAAAATCGCGGCGAGCATTTGCCAATGAGCTGGGGACCTGTCACCGACTCGGTTTGCAGTTTCTGGTCATTCACCCCGTTGTAGACAACGATCCCGATGAGCATGCGGTGCTGGATCGGGTTGCCGATTCGCTCAACGAGATCTTTGATCGCGTCGAGGATGGTGGTACGCGAGTACTGCTGGAGACCACCGCCGGACAGGGCGCCAACGTTGGCTATCGGTTCGAGCAGTTGGCGCGCATCGTCGTAGGGGTGGAGAACGCTTCCAGGCTGGGGATCTGTCTCGATACATGCCACGTGTTCGCTGCTGGCTACGACATTTCGACCGCAGCAGGGTGCAAGAAGACGCTGGCCGAGTTCGACGCCATCTTGGGACTGGAGAACTTGCGTGTTCTGCATCTGAACGATTCGGTCAAGCCACTGGGAAGCCGAGTTGACCGCCATGAGCATATCGGCCAGGGGGAGATCGGGGGCACTGGTTTCAAGACGATCATGCGAGATCGTCGTTTCGCATCTGTAGCGAAGGTCATCGAGACGCCAAAGGACGATGGCATGGATGAGCAGAACCTGACTCGTCTCAAGCAGCTGGCTGGCAAGCGTTGAGCCTCAAGATCGGCCGCGGAGGGTTGTTGTTTCTAGTGGCAATCATGGTCGGCTTGCTGCTTCGGCTGTGGTGGCCGGACCAGGATGCGTTGCCCGGTGTCGAATCGGTGACCGAGTCGGTGACATCCACTCCCGGCGAAATCGTAGAAGAATCGGTCGTCGTGAGGCGTGCGCCAGGTTGGGCTCTCTTGTCCGAGGACGATCGACGCCGCGCCGATACACCGCTCTCGGACGGCGCTCAGGCTTGGCTTGAAACCGAACGGGATACTGTTCTTCGAGTCGCCGATCTGTTCGACATCTCGCCGGTGGCGTTGGGTGGCATCGTGGTGGCCGAGAAGACGTTGCTGGTGGGTCGTGTGGATGCGATCGGCGAGGAGCTTTTTGGCGCCATCTTTGGGTCGCTTCGCGAGCAGGATCTCGAACGATGGGTCAGCGATCAAGAGGCCGCCTTTCAGCGCGGCGAAATGGACGGTCGTAGCAGTGGTGTTGTGCGCAACCCGTATCTCTGGACGCTTGGTCCAGCCCAGGTTTCATTTCGGCTGGCGATCCAGTACGAACCGGTGATCGCCAGGCAATTCGATCGACCCCAACGTGGAGCCAAGGGTGTTCTAGAGGCCGTGACCTCGATGCCGGGAAACCTCGAGTACGCAGCTGCGTTGCTGGCCGAGGCGCAGCGTGCTTATGGCGATATCGGGATGGATATTTCGACCAGCCCTGGCGTGCTGGCCACGCTCTACCATCTTGGCGCCCCGACGTTCCGAGCTCGTCGGCTGGCTAGCGAGAATGCCGCGCGACGGGCAAGCGGTGAACCACCGATCGAGCCCCACGTCAACTATTACGGCGCATTCGTCAGCCGGCACGCGGCCGAGATCGCGAGGATTCTCGAGGCTTAGGGTCGAGCTTAGGGTCTCGCCGACGCGGTGGATGGAGTGGCGGGGGCGGGCTCTCCCGGTCGAGCGAACTTGAGGAGCATCCGATCGGTCAAGTGACGCCGGCCCTCCCAGAACTCGGTATGGTCATCGGATGGGTTGCGGAGGATCGTGCTATTCGAGATGAACTGGAATCCCGCTGACTGGAACGCGTCGATGACTGTTTGCTCGCCCATGCGGTGTGTTTTCATCTCGTGTCCATACTCCTGACCGAGCCTGACCTCGACCACGCCCAACTCGGCGCCAGGCTTGAGTGCGCGCAGCAGGTGGCCTAGCGCTACCTCGGGGTCGGGGATCAGGTGGAACGCCCGCACGATGAGCACCGCGTCGAGAGCTCCGTCGGGAAGCTCGCTGAGCGAGTCGACTAACATGATGTTGCCGGCCTGGGCTAGATCACCGCGGTCCACTCGCGCCGCCAAGGCGGGCTGGTACCCCTCGGCGAGCACTTGACCGGTCGGCCCGACTCGCTCCCTCAACAGGTATGTGTAGTACCCGCTACCGGCGAGGATGTCGGCCACCACGTCGCCCCTGTTGATCCCCATGAAGTCCATGACTTCTTGAGGCTTGGAGCCAGCGTCGCGGGCCAGCTCGCCGGCGCGGCTCGGGATCTCGTCGTCGTGCACGAGATCGGCAGCCGACGAGTCGGACATCGCAGCGGAGTCTGGATCGGCGGTGGTATCTTCGACTGGCGCGCTGCCTTGGCATGCGCCAATCAAGGTGGCGAGACACAGCCCGATCGGGAGATAGCGATGACCAAGCATGAAGACAACGTAACACACCTGGCGGTGGGAGCCACGCGCGCGTGACTGTCGAGCCGATCGAGGTCACCACCCCGCGCCAGATCGCTGCCAAGTTTCTCGGAGGTTTCGTTCCCGCGGTGGCCTACCACTTTGGCGTGCTCGAGGTCCTCCAGGAGCGTGGATTCGTGCTGCGGTCGGGGTTTCGCCGACCAGACGAGCCACGCCAGACGGGCCCACCGGGGTTCGACTTGGTCGTCGGCTCCTCGGCGGGCGCGTTTTTCGTGGTTGCCGCGTGCGCCGGGGCGACGCGCGACGACTTGATCGGCGCGATCGAGACCGAGGAGGCTCGCTTCGACCCGTTTGATGCCAAGTTGTTGGGAGAGGGGGACGGTGTTCTGCGCAAGACTTTGGATTGGGCCCAACAGGGGCCACGGCCCTCGTGGAGGAACCGTCGGACATGGAAGGCATGGGCCGCCGAGTCGACTCTGAACACGTTATTTCCACTGTGGAAACTGGATTCGATCGGGCGCTACCTGGGGCAGGGGATCCTCGGCGGCCGATCGTGGCGAGACCTCCGCTCGGAGGCGGCGATTCTGGCCGTGGATCTGAACCATCCCGTGACGCTTATCGCCGGCGAGCGCGAGTCGCCGATCCTGCAACTCTTCCGCGATGAGCCGGTGGGAGCCGAGGCGATTCACCGCATCCTCGGCTCTGAAGGTCACAAGATCGTTGATGAGTTTGCGACTGCTGGCGTCCCTCGCGATCACCCTGTTCTGGCGCCACTGGTCGCTCAGCCTTGGCGACGGCTGACCAGCGTTTCGATCCGTGGCGTCCCGATGGCGACCGCAGCGGTTGGATCGATGGCCACATTTCCGTTCTACGCGCCGGTACGGTTCGTCGACGAATTAGGGAAACCCTATCGACTGGGCCACTATCGGGTGGTGGTCGAGGACGGCGAAGACCGTAACCCGTTCACCACCGACGTCGCTGAGGAATTGGGTGCGGATTTGGTCATCATCTCCTCCATTAGCGCTCCGTACAAGTACCTCCACGGGCTGGGCTCGCTGTCGGAACGCGGATATGGCGACATGCACTATCAGAAGTCGGCGCACAGTCGGGATTCGAAGCAGGAAAATGTCGTACGCATGCACCGTGATTTTCGGCGGTTGTACAAAACTGCTCACGAGCTGTTGGAACGATCCGAATGCGGCCCGGAAGCGCTCGACGAGCTACGGGCAGCGTTTCATGAGGTCGCCCGGATCGATAACACGCGCGTCCGAATCACACCTGACCCCGACGTGGCGGCTGAGAATCACATTCTGCGGACGCTTGATCCGCTCGAGTTTAGCCCGCAGGCCGTCCACCGCGCCTTCACGCTCGGTCACATGGTCGCGAAGCGGGTTCTCAAGCGATACCGGTTCGAGTTTCTCAACTGAGCTCGCCGAGCGGCGTGGTTGTAGCGCCGGGGGACCGGTAGATTTCCCCCGTGGCGCTGAAGGTCAACGAGATCTTCTACTCGATTCAGGGCGAATCGACGGACGCCGGTCGCCCATGTGTGTTCGTGCGGCTCACATACTGCAACCTCCGTTGCACTTACTGCGATACCGAGTACGCTTTCTACCGTGGATCGGAACGCTCGATCAACGAGATCTTGGAAGAGGTCGCTGCCTACCGTTGTCGGTTGGTGGAGGTAACGGGGGGCGAACCGCTGATTCAGCGCGAGACGACGCAGCTCCTTGAGCGACTGCTGGAAGAAGGCCACGAAGTGCTGCTCGAGACGAGTGGGGCGTGGCCGATCGAGCACGTTCCCGACGGGGTCAAGATCATCATGGACCTCAAGACCCCAGGCAGTGGGATGGTCACAAGCAACCGTTGGCAAAACCTGCAGCATCTAGACGGTGACGACGAGATCAAGTTCGTGGTCTGTGATCGTGCTGATTACGAGTGGGCGCGGAGCGTGATCGGCGAGCACGACTTGACTGCGCGCCATCGAGTCCTGTTATCGCCGTCGCATGGTGAGCTCGATCCGCGTTTGCTTTCCGAGTGGGTGCTCTCCGACAGCCTGCCAGTGCGCGTCCAATTGCAGATCCACAAGTTCATCTGGTCGCCGTCGGCGCGAGGCGTCTAGCATGACCCGCGCGGCCGCCCTCCCGCCGCGCGAGAAGGCCCGCCAGGAGGAAGCCGAGCGGCTGGACGCCGAGATCCTACACGCCATCAGTAGCGGGTGGTCGGATCTGATCGATGCATCCCGGTTCGATCGGTTGGCGCGGGACGTCTTCGCTCACCAATTTCGTTTCAATCCGGTTTACCGTCAGTTCTGCGCACTGCACGGCGTCAGTGCGCCGGGCGACGTCGCTGGGTGGAAGCAGATCCCTCCGGTGCCAACTGGGGCGTTCAAAGTTGGACGATGGGCGACGTTCCCCGAACAGCGCGAGGCGGCGGCTTTCAGCACCTTTGGGACGATCCAGGGGACGCCCGGGGTGCATCGGTTTGACACCCTGGCGTTGTACAACGCGGCGATCATCTCTTCCGGGCGCCGGTTTCTGTTTCCCGATCTGGACCGAGTCCGGTGCTTGTTTCTATCGCCTTCGCCAGCCGATGCTCCCGACTCGTCGCTGGTGCACATGTTCGCGGTCTTCCGAGAGGCATTTGGCGATCCGAGGAGCAGTTTCTTCTTGCGCGGGCCGCCCTTGGGAGGGTTGCGGCTCGAGGATCTTTTCAGCGCACTCGACGACGCCGAACAGGAGGGCGAATCGGTATTGATCGCTGGTGCAGCGCTCGCATTCCACCACGCGCTGGGAGCGTTGGGGTCAGAGCCGCGACGGCTCCCATTGGGCAGCCGTACGATGGTTACTGGCGGCTTCAAGGGCGCGCTTCGGGAAACCGATGCCAACGCGATCGGGAGTGCGATCGAGGCCCAGCTCGGCGTGTCAATCGACCACCAGGTCGAGGAGTACGGGATGACCGAGTTGTCGACCCAGTACTACGACGAGCGGTTGCGAACGGCGGTTGTCGATGACGGCGGTCGGCCCCGAGCCGGATTTCGCGTTCCACCGTGGGCGCGAGTGATGGTGATCGATCCTGGAACCGGAGCCGAGCTGGGGCCGGGCGCGGTCGGGGCCTTGGTGCACTTCGATCTCGCTAATCGAGCCAGTGCGATCGCTATTCAGACGAGCGACGTGGGGGAGCGCACGGCTGATGGGGGCATTCTGCTACGCGGCCGGGAGCCTGAAGCCGAGGCTCGTGGGTGTTCGTTGGCAGCCGAACTGTGGCTCGGGCAGGGGTGAGCGACAACACAGCCGATCGAGTTGCGGGGCTCGTGGCCGCCGGTGAGCGACTCAAGACGCGACCGGCAAGCGAGATCATAGGCGGTCTCGCGGATACCTGTGCCCAATGGTGTGACGATGATTGGCCAGCGCGTTACCAGGCAACAGAAGCGTTGGCTGAGCGTTACCGGGTGCCGACGTCGTCGATCGCCGAAGTGTTGGATGGTGCGTTCAGCGGTTGGACCCGTCAGTCTCTCGAGGACTGGGTGGTCGCGGAATTGGGCGATCTGGGAGCATTGGACGGGTTCGTAACCAACGGGTCGAGGTCACGGCGTGCGCTTGGACCCGAATTGATCGTGGCGGTTGGGGCGCACGGGGTCCCGACCACGCCGATCACCGATGTCATCTCCGCCGTGTTGGTCAAAGCGCCAGTGTGGCTCAAGCCGGCATCGGCGACCGACGACTTGGCGGCGCGATTCGCAGCCACTCTGGCCGAGAACGACCCCGAGCTCGGCGCCGCGGTCGTTGTCGATTCCTGGCCCGAAGCGCCCGGCGGACGCGAGTCTGTGCTCGCCGCCGCCACCACAGTCATCGCTACGGGTCGCGCGGAGACCGTAAAGCGAATGCGGGCGACGGTGAGCCCGGCGTCCAACCTGATCGTTCACGGACCGCGGTTGTCGGCGGCGCTGATTACGGGTGAGGCGTTGGCTGAGAATTCCATTCGAGTGATCGATGCGCTGGCGTGCGATACGGCGTTTGCCGGGCAGATGGGGTGCCTGTCGCCGGTGACGGCGTTTGTCGAGGCATCGCGCAGCGACGTGGCGTCGCTGGTCGAGCCACTCCTCGAGGCGTGTGTCAGTCGTTGGGCGTCACCACCACGATGCGAGGCGACGGCTGGTGAGCAAGCCGCATTTCGTGAGTGGCGATCACTGATGGACGTCGAAGCATCGGCTGGGATCGCCAATCGTTGGGCGGGCGATCTCGATCGTCCTTGGACGGTGGTGGCGCGCAGCGAACCAGAACACCCCTCACCCCCGCCGGTGCCGCAGTTTCTCACCCTGGCGCCGATCGATGACGTCGACCAGTCGATCGGACTGTGTGCTGAGCGGAGGGGGTTGATCGGTACCGTAGGTGTCGCCGCTCCCAGCAAGCGTCGTCGCGACATCGCTCGCGCGCTGTCGATGGCTGGCGTCGAGCGAATCGCGGCCCTCGGCTCGATGCAGCGACCGCCACTTGATTGGCGACGGGATGGACGACCGACGCTTGCGGACTTGGTTCGTTGGGTCGAGTGGGAGGGGTCATGACAAGAAAGCGGCCGGTCGCGAAACCAACGCAACCGGCCGCTTGGGATCGAAAGAGCTTGCTCGTTACTCCTTTTCTACCCGCTGCACTTTGACAGCCTGCGGTCCCTTGGAACTCTTGCTGATTTCAAACTGTACCTGCTGACCTTCGGTCAGCGTTCGAAAACCGCTCCCAACGATATCGCTGTAGTGAACGAAGGTGTCGCTGCCGTCGGGACGCTCGATAAAACCGAACCCTTTTTGCGCGTCGAACCACTTGACGGATCCGAGCTCGGCAAGGGCCTCTCCTTGTCCAAACAGGTTCTTGAGCATGCGGCCAACCGAAAAACTCCCATTGGAACCCATGGGGAACCTCCGAGATACAAACGAGAAAACGGTTCAAATGAAGGTCGTAAGCGACAACCGATTAGTCACTTACGACTATGACGATCACCGCGCCTTCGATCCGGCGGCGGCGCGCGCAATATAGGG
>DAOWHI010000179.1 GCA_030641505.1 Gemmatimonadota bacterium
CGCGGACGTGGTAATCCCAACACGATCTCAGAACCACCGCATCAAACTGCGTCCACTCGGCGGCCGTTGAGCTCCACGGGATCGACTCGACCGCGATACCTCTGTTCTCGGAGCGGCTCAATCGCCAATCGGTCATCAGCAGTCATCTCAGCCTGTGCGCGCCACGTTGCAAACGCGATTCGGGCCATCGTGCAAGCGCCGCTTGTTAGCGCCAGTATCCGCGCGTAAAGAGCACCAGCACGGTGAACAGCTCCAATCGCCCGAGAAGCATGAGAAACGACAGCACCCACAGCGCCACATCCGGCAGTGGGGCATAGGTCCCAGTGGGACCCACCAGCCCGAACCCTGGCCCAACATTGCCCACCGTGGCGACCGTCGCGCCAACCGCGGTACCGATGTCGAGCCCCATCAGGGTCAGCGCAAAAACTCCTAGGCCGAGCGCGCCCAAGTACAGCAGTAGAAAACCGCTGACGTTGGCTAGCACCTCGTGCGACACGATCTTGCCGTCGTGCTTATAGACAAAGACGCCTCGCGGGTGGAGCAGCCGCCGCAGGCTCACGCGGGCCTCCTTGGCGACCAACATGTACCGCAACACCTTGACCGACCCGGACGTCGATCCGCTTGAGCCACCGATCAACATGAGAAGCAGAATGAGAACCTGGGCCGGGGCGATCCAGTCCCTGTAGTCGTGGGTCACAAAACCAGTGCCGGTCATGATCGAAGCGGCCTGGAACAGGCCGGCGCGGAAGCTCGCTTCAAGCCCCTTGATCGTTCCCGGGATGTAAACCAACAACGTGAGCACTAGCGTCGCTATCGCAATCAAAGTCAAGTAGACCCTGAGCTCGCGGTTCCTGAACGCCACCCGCGAGTTGCCGGTCATCCAACTGTAGTGGAGGGTAAAGTTGACACCGGCCATCACAATAAATATTGCGATTACGTATTGGATGAACGGTGATTCAAAAGCGCCGATCGATCCATTCTGGGTCGAGAATCCACCCGTCGCCATCGTCGTCATGGCATGGTTGACCGCTTCAAAGATCGTCATCCCGCCGATCAATAGGAGCGCCACCTCGGCACCGGTCAGCACGACGTAGACCCCCCACAGCAGCGCCGCCGTGCGGCGCACCCGAGGGCTCAACCGGTCAGGGGCCAGGCCGGGAATCTCGGCTCGAAGCAACTGCATCCCACCCACCCCCAACAGCGGCAGAATCGCCACCGACAGCACGATGATCCCCATGCCACCCATCCATTGCGTCTGACTGCGCCACAACACCAGCCCGCGGGGGAGCGCATCGATATCGCTCACGATCGTCGCACCAGTGGTAGTAAGACCGGACATCGATTCGAAGAACGCCCGGGTGAAGGAGGGGACGGCGCCGGTGAGCAGGTACGGGAGACTCCCGAACAGTGCCACTGCGAGCCAACCGAGCGTGACGATCGCAAATCCATCGCGTATCGAGATGTCTTCGACGCCACCACTCGATCGCAGCGCCAGCAGTCCGGCTGCTGCAGTGATTCCGCTTGCGGCTAGAAGTCGAATCGCGGCGGGTTCACCGAGACCGAAAGAAACCGCGGCTGGTACCAACATGGTGAGGCCCGCGAACGCCGTCAGCAGGCCGACGACGTGCAGGACGACTCGACCGTGCATCAATCGAAGAAGTCTGCGGTCTGGTCGATCGCCTCGGAGAGCGCGAAGACGACGACACGATCACCAACTCGTATTTCGGTGTCGCCCCGCGGAATCACGATCTTTCCCTCTCGCTGCACCGAGCCCAGGATGGCTCCTTCCGGAAGGTTGAGCTCGCGCACCCGTCGCCCAGCGGCCCGGGATCCGTGTTCGATCTCTATCTCCATCGCTTCCGACTGATTCCGATCCATGATCGCCATCGAGAGAATCTTGCCGCCACGTACGTGCTGGAGAATCCGGTTGGCGGTCGAAAGACGCGGGCTGACCGCCGAATCGACGCCAACCTTTGTCACCAGCGGGATGTACTCGCTTCGCTTGAGCAACGTAATCACCTTACGGGCGCCCATCTCCTTCGTGAGAAGCGATGCCAGCAGGTTGGTTTCATCTTCGCTGGTGACCGAAACCAGCCCGTCCGTTTCGGCGACGCCCTCTTGGGCCAGGAGATCGAGATCGGTAGCGTCGCCGTGCAAGACAAGCGCTGTGTCGAGCAGCTCCGCCAACTTGACGCAACGTTTGCGATTCCGTTCGATGATCGTCAGCTGGATCCCCTCGAGCTCTAGCATCTGGGCCAGGCTCGTTCCCACTCGTCCGCCACCCAGCAACATGACGTGGCGAATCTGCTTTCTCTCGAGTCCGAGCAGACTGTACGCGTCGGCGAGATAGGGCGCTTCGGCAAGGAGATAGATCTCGTCGCCTGGCAGCAGCTTGGTCGAGCCGTCGGGGATGATCGACGTGCCATTTCGATCGATCGCCAGCGTGAGAAAGTGGTCTCCCTGGACTCTTTCGCCGATCTCGCTCAGCGTCAGACCAGCTGCCGGCGCCTCCGCCTCCACGGACAGCCCGAGAAGAACGATTCTACCGTCTGCGAACTCGGCGACGTCGCTGGCCTCACTGCGGAGAAGGAGCTTCAGGATCTCCCGCGCGCACTCTTTCTCGGGGTTAATGAGCAGGTCGGCTCCGGACTTCTCCGGGCCGAGAACGACATGGCGCTCGTAATACTCCGGATTGCTCACACGCGCGACTTTCAGTCCGACGTCGAACTGGGAGGCGATCAAGCAGGCGATCAGGTTGGCTTCGTCGAAGTTGGTGACTGCCAGCAATAGATTCGTGTTTTCGATTCCGGCCTTCTCGAGGATCGCCAGACTGGCACCGTTTCCCACTATCACCAGCACATCGAGCTGTGATTGGATGCGGCTCGCCAAGTCGGCGTCGCGCTCGATCACCACCACGTCGTGCTCCTCGGAGAGCCGCATCGCGAGGTGGTATCCGACTTCCCCGGCGCCGACAACGATTATCCGCATTCAGACTCCTGGC
>DAOWHI010000222.1 GCA_030641505.1 Gemmatimonadota bacterium
CTGCCGTGCTCCTTGGGTCCGATCGGATAGTCGGCAGCGATCTGCACGGGGGTCACTGCGTGCAGAGTTAGCTCCACCCCACCGGGCGCGCGTGCATCGTCACGAACGGTTCCCTCAGCGACGAGCGAAGACTCTTGGGTCAATGCATCGTAAGTTTCCCACGCTTCGTCGGAGAGTTCCGAGCGAACCATGACGCCCTGAACGATGCCGGTGCCGTCACGGATGATCAGGAAAGAGATTTTTCCACTCGACCGCCGCTTGTACAACCAGCCACGCACTTCAACCGTTTCCCCGACGTGGCTGCCGAGATCGGCGATCGCTACTCTTTTTGGGGCCTCGCTCATGCGCCCCCAACCTAGCCTGGAGGTCTTTCTTGTCAACGACTTACGCGCCTGTGCTCAAGACAGTCGTTAGCCTCGCTCTGGCCTTCATAGGCGCATTCCCAGTGATCCCCCTGGCAGGGCAGGAGTCGACCCTGCGGGTCGCTGTGAGCCCCGGCGCCGGTGCCCAGGGCTGGAGCGAAGCCTGGCGACTGGACGTATCTCGCGGTGGTTCAGCCGAGATCGTGTGGGCAGACTCGACGCTCATCGTGGCCAGTCTCGACCGCAACGTACACATCGTCGCACCGCGGTCGAAACCCATCGTCATCTGGAAAGAGAGCTTCAAGGGCGGCTTCGAGGCCAAGCCGATCGTCGACGGGGATAGGATCTATTTGGCCGAAACGCTCAGAGGCGGACGACTGGTCACGGTTGACCGCCGTACCAAAACCGTTCTCTGGACCGCGAGTGCCGGGGACATGGTCGCGCCGCCTGTCGTAACCAGCGATCGCATCTACACCGTCTCTTCAATCGGCGTCGTCAAAGCGTTCAACCACTCAGGTCTCGAGATGTGGTCGACCGAGCTCGCAACCCGCGTTGTCACCGCACCCGTGTTGGTAACGGACCGGCTCGTCATCGCGGCGTCCGACGGAATGTTGTACTCCGTCGATCCGATGGACGGGCAGATCGCAGATTCAGTTGACGCCGATGCCGGACTCATTTGGGGCCAGCCTGCAGTCCGATCTTCGGGAGCCCTTGAGACCGTTCTCTACGCCACGCTCAGCGGTCAGGTGATCGAAGTTGCGGCTGACCTCTCCATCGTGCAGCGCAGATCGTTCCCGTCACGCTTTTACTCCGGACCTGAAATGGCCGGAGATCGACTGTTTCTGATTGGTCACGAGGGGACGCTCTGGGCCTACGACTGGTCGACCGCCGAGATCGCCTGGCAGCGAGAGTTGGAGGGGACGTTTCGCGCTGCGCCTAGGCTTGGAGCCGGCTTTGTGTCGGTCGGCAACCTGTCAAAGACGCTCTACGCGATCGATTCGGGGAGCGGCGACTTGATATGGAGCACCGAACTTGACGGTGCGATCACGTCACGTCCATTGGTGCATGATGATCAACTATTCGTAATGACCGAACGGGGAACGGTCTTCGCTTTTCAGCGCGGAGAAGTGACGCGCTAGTAGTTGTACCCGATGAAGAACGAGAAATGGTTTTCCTCGTCCTCGTTCGGGAACAGGTTTCGCTTCTCGTCGATGTCGAACCGACGCGCCCAGTCGACTCGCAAGATGAACGCCCCGAAAAGTGGGTACCGCACAGATGCCCCATAGGACCCGAGCAAGCCTGGCCATCCGAGGTCCTCGATCTTTCCGTCGTCGTTTCGCACCACCTCACCATCCGACCAGGCATTGCCCAAGTCTACAAACACACCGCCCCAGATCCCCTGAGACAAGAGTGTCCCCATTCCGCTCCTAAACCGGTTCGGGCGCAAGATGGGAAACCGCCACTCCTGGTTGATTAGCAGCGTGCGGCTACCGTTTAGGATGGAGGTCGGGTAGCCCCGCAGAGAAAGCGGTCCACCCAAGAAGTAGAAGGTCGGGATGTCCCCGCTGGAGTACCGAGCGCGACCACGCACAGCGAGTGTGGTATTAACTGACGTCCGCAAGTACTTCCGCGCATCGACCAAAACATTGGCAGTCTCAAGCTGCCCCTCACTCAGGTTGAAGATCGGTGCGACGGTCACATTGATCCGCTGCCCGTCGACCGGACCCACCGGACCCCACAACGAGTTGTCAAACACGTAACCGATCAGTCCGGTCAACAACCATGCGTCGCGGAAGAAGAAGGGATCATCGAACTCTTCGGGACCGGACGGCAACTCAGTCAAGTCGTTGCGCTCAAAGCCAAGGCCGAGTTCGAGACGCTGGAACTTGGACATAGGGTACATGGCGATGCCCGAGACACCCCACCGCTGCTCGAAGAAATCGTTGCGCACACCGATGCCGGGCTCGTCAAAACCACCGCGTTCGAACTCTTGTCCCAGCAGCGAGTCGAAGAAAGACCGGAGTCGATAGGCGGTGACACCCCAATTGAAGCGCCGCTTGAGATTGACATAGGTCAGCGCTCCAGTAAAACCGGAGAACAGGTTCGTGCGGCCGGACTGCGAATTCACCAGCGCCGCCACGAGATGATCGCCGAGCATGTCGGAGAAGAACACGGTAGCTCCCTCGCCACGACCGCCATCCTCACTAAAGGCCAACGCCGCAGTCGCGAAGTCGAGGCCGAACTTGCGGTCGTATTCGCGCTGCACGTACTCCTCCGGCTTGGCCATGCTCTTCTCCCACTCCCACTCGGTAGCTTCTCCGTCGATTGCGAGCGAGAATGACGCCGGTGCGTTCTTCACAATCGGGACCCGGTAAATCGCGTAGGCAATGTCTTCATAGGAAGTGAAGACGGCGCCGTCCTGACCGTCCTGTCGGTACCAACGAGGGTGCATTGCACCGGCCGTTAGGGCCGTCACACGACGACCGTTCCCCTCGCGGTCAACGACATGGACATCAAGCGTGCCGGCTCGGTCGGATGAAAAAACGAGTTGCTTGCCATCCGGGGACCAATCGGGATCGCGGTCGACCCAACGACCAAACGTCAGCGGCTGAATCTCACCGGTCGCAACGTCGATGAGATAGAGGTTCCGCGCGCCTTCGCTCCCAAACGGGGTTCGATCACTGCCAAACGCAATGACGTCTCCGGTCGGTGACCAGCTGGGCGTCGAGTCGAGGTACCGATCTTGGGTCAGCCGTTCGAGTTGATCCGTGGCGGTGTCCCAGATGTAGAGATCGGAATAACCGTCGGCCATCTGGCCAACGAAAGCCAATCGGCGCCCGTCCGGTGCCCACGTCGGCGAAACGATCACCACGAGGTGCTTCCATTGTCCCTTTAGCTTCCGCTTCCCGGACTCCAACTCGTGGACGTAAACAGCATCCCGAGCGCCCGACTTGGCGACGAAAGCGAGCTGCCCACGATCGCTGATGTCGAGCAGGCTCAGAAGCGGGTGAACCGTTTCCAAGTCACCCGAGCGACCCCCAGTGACCTTGGTGTCGACATGGTGGTTTTCTCCGAACAGATCGGCGGTATTGATGCTGGTGTAGCCGGACTGAATCGTGACATAGGCCAACCCATGTTTCTCGGTGCGGATCGATTCAGGAACGACTGCCGGGGTAAAATTCAGCCGCCCTTTCGTAACGACAGGGATCGCCGTCGTGGCGGCTGGCTTCTCGACCGCCAACGTCGGGAAGTACTGTTTCCGGAGATGGCGGTGCCAGATCTCAGTTAGCTCATTCAGGCGCAGCCCGTAGACTCTTCTGAAAGAGGTCGAAAAATTAGGGTACTTCCACTCGCTCTCCATGAGCTCTACCAGTCGCTCTTCGCCAAACTCCTGGCCCAGGAACTCCATCAAGTTCTGCCCGAGCTTGTACGCGGCGAACGAGCCGGCGAACCGATCTAGCCCTGAAACCGATGGCACACGCCCGTTCAGTAGCAGGTCACGAACAACCAGATCTCCCTCTGGGGTCCACGGGCCTGACCAGTATTCGGCAAGGCCTTCAACGAACCAAAACGGTGATCGCCACTCGTTACCACCGGGATGGAGCCGCTTGTAATGGGCCCCTTTGCGGGCCTGGAAAACGTGAACGAGCTCGTGGCGAATCACACGACGGAAATCTGAGTATGAGCCATTGAAAGGAAGCGCCACTCGACCCTTGAGAAACTCTGTAAAACCGGCGACTCCCTCGGGGATAAAAAACGGCACAATGTTGGTCTGCTCGAAGTGTTGATGACTGGCGTAGACGACCAGCGGGATTCGGTCCTTCGGACTGTACGAGAACTTCCGCTCTAGGAAAGCGAACGACTCCTCGGCGTAGTCGAGCCCGATCAGCGCCAGCTCTCGTTCTTCAGGATAGTAGTAGAGGTCGACGTGCTCGCCGGTTAGAATTTCCCAGTCGAAGTCATCGTACTGGATCTTGTTCTTGCCAAAACGGGAGTACTGAGCGTCGGCCGGCGTCGCCGAGAGGATGGCTAGAGCACACATGATGGGCAGAGACGAGCCGAGCACGAGGAAGCGTCGACCAGACGAGAGTTGAGCCAAAGAAAGCCTCCTAGAGCGGAAAGCGAAGCCGAGTTCTCGTCTAAACGTTCGGCACTGGCCCGAGGTTGGTCAAGCGTCGCCACCCAGGGCGCGGGCCACCGCTTCCGGGATCCGGCGCGACCGCCGGTCGCTATCGAGCGCCACTAGCGTGGTCTCTCCCTGCGCGATCGATCGACCCCGGATGACGAGATCGTAAGCGAAGACGACGGTCCGGCTCTTGAGATTCCGGATCGACGTTGAGATCTCTACCTCGTCATCGTAGCGGGCAGCACCTACGTAGCGGCACTTGGCGTCAGCAACCGCAAAAAACACACCCTCTTCCTCCAGGTGTCGGTACGGAAAACCGACCGCGGCTAGCAGCTCCGTTCGAGCGACCTCCATCCATACCA
>DAOWHI010000092.1 GCA_030641505.1 Gemmatimonadota bacterium
ATCGCATACGAGGTCACCCCATCCAGCGCGATGTCGAACCGCACGCGATCTGGCGCCGGCGCACTGGTCACCACGTAACGGATACCACCGCGGTAGATATCGTCATACTCCTTCAGGGGAATCATCGCTTGGGCGCCCATGAGCTCGACGGTGAGCCTCGGTGGTAGCGGCTCGAACTCGTCTCGATACCGAACGGGTCCAGCCGCGTGAATGACGATACGCGTGGCTTCACCGTCATGGATCACCCGGAACCCGACTACGTCGGTAGCCTGACCGAGTTCGACCGCGGTCTCGAGGGCCCCGGGGCCGACCAGCCCTGCCAAAGCCAGCGTCATGAAGACGACGGCGCGGTGCATCGTGCGCACGATCACTGTGTCCGTCCCGGTCGCACCGCGTTCAACGCTCGATCGCTGTCGGCTCGCTCGAGCCGGAGCGACTCCCGCCGCACTGACCCGTAATCGTCGACTTCGAAGTCAGCCGACTCGGAATGGATTGCCAGCAACCGGGCATTACCGATCTTCTCGCCCACACGCGCGAAGTGCCCACGCCGCATCGGATCCTCTAGGACCACCAGGCTGTTGCCCGGTGAGCCGAGAAAGATGCCCGTCAGTCTGAGTGTCTCGAACCATGGACCCTCACCCGGATCGGCACCCGACGTGAGCGGGACGAACGGGTCGCGCCGACCGTGGTCGTGGTAGCTCGCCGGTTCAATCCGCACGATGTCGGGCCCGTCCGGTGCAGTCACCTGCTGACCAGCCACCGCTTGCGGCGCAGCCATCAGCAGAACCCACATGAGGAGACTGGCCCGGATCACGTTTGATCCTCACGCTCTATCGGCCGTGCAAACGCCGACAAAGCGATCGTCGCCACGACCTCGTGCTTTGGCTCCTCGAACCCTCGATTTGGGGGAGCGAGGACTCCTTCCAGCGAAACGATCGTTGGCCGCACCATGCGCGGGAGATTGACTATTGCGGCCAGGAACTGACCGATCTCGTGGTAACGACCCTGGACCTGCAGGTCGTACGGAAACTCAACCAAATCCTCTCCGGCCCGTGCGTCGAGCGGCGTGAACTGAACGATCTCCACGTGCTCCGTCAGCGCTGCCGAGGCGACTTGGGCCAGCAGCAACGGAACTTCCGCTGCGCTGGGCAGGATCTCGTCGTACGCCGCCATGGCGACCCGGTAGTCGGACTCACGGCGCTTCAGATCGGCCACGCGTTGCGGCTGCGTCACCGCTCGCGCTTGGCGATTGGTTTGCTCAATCAGGCTCAGGTGCTGCTCAGCTGCCAGTCTGTCAGCTCGCAGCGGAGACCATTCGTATTGATAGAACAGCATCGCTGCGCCGATTATGAGCAACACGGTTACGACGGTTTTTTGCTGGCCGGGGTCGTCGAGTCCGAACATCAGTTGACCACGATCGCGAGCTCGTCGAGGAAGATGGGGCCCAGATCGAACAGCCGACCCGAGCCGAGCGTCAAGCCACCCGATATGAATGACACGATGCTCCCCTGGTAGATGAGCGTCACCGCGACATCACCGAAGAACAGTGGTGGCGGTAGATCGAGCGGATTCTCGGGACCCGTCAGCTGCTGGTCGCCACCGGTGTTGTTGTTGTTTTGGTTTGTTTCCTCATCAAAGCCGGGGAATACGCGTGCAGTTGCGACACCATCATCCCCCGACACACCGATTACGTCGGGACCACGATAGGGTCGTTCCGAATCAGCATCCGACTCGATCACCATCCGAACCCCGGGCACCGGCACCTGGTTCGTGCGCGAAGCGAAGAATTGGGCGCGGACGACAGCCAGATTTGAGGAGTTCTGAATCTCATCCAAGTCGTTCAAATCACAGCTTGGCGCCACGATGGTTAGCACACCCAGCGCAACTACGGTCCGCGTGTTCGCTATCCGTCTGTACATATCAGTCATCCTCCAGCTGAGGTGGCGCGATCACCACCGGCTCGTAGTTCTCGAAACTCGCTACGAGCGTGAACTCCTGAATCATGAACGAGTCGCGCTCAGCGCGCACAACCCCCACCAACCCCACGTCATCGAGTGTTGACGACGCTTCCAAACCGCGCATGTACTCGGTCACCGCCGCCGCGGCGAAGGTCGCACCTTCGATCCGGATCTGATTGGGCTGTAGGTCAGCCCGGTCAATCCGTTCCAGCCATGTGTACGGGGGTAGCGTAGTCGAGACGGTCTCCATCAGATCGGGCCAATAGTCCCGTCCGTGAACCACGCCTTCCAAGCGCTTGAGCCGAAGCGCCAACTGCCGTTGCGCATCCTCCATCGAGCGAACGTGCACGAAAACTTCGTGTAACCGTACCGAGTCCGATTGGGCTTCCGCGATTGCGGCTCGCGCCTGACTCACGGTTCGACGTTCCCCGGAGTACAGCAAGACCGCGACAAGCAGTACCGCGACACCGACACCGACAGCGACGAGCGACGGCGATTTGGGCACCCAATCGAAGCGCAATTCGGGGAGGCTCGGTCGACTGCCGATGTGAGTCTTGGGGCCCTCGGGGGCGGGGACGAGATTGATGCGTATCATGAGCGTCGTTAGGAATCGCCTCTCAAGCCGAGCCCAATCGGGACCGCCAGCGTGGCGCGTTCGCTCGGCTCGATTGCGCTAGCCATCACGCCGGCGCCTTTTTCGAGTGCCCGGAGCGGATCGAGGTAGTTGACCGGGACCTGCAACTTGTCGTTCAACGCGGAACGGAGTCCGGGAATCCCAGCCCCTTCACCGGACAGCACGATCTCGGCGAGCTCTCGGTCTTCCTCGCTGGTCGAAAGAAAGCTGCGCGCGCGCTCAACCGGCATGACGATGGTTGCCATCGCCGCGTCCAACGCCTGGCGTGCCTCGGGATATAGCTCGTGCCCTCCGTGCAACAGATCCTCGGCTTCTTCAGACGTAACACCCAGTGCCACCACGAGCGCCTCGACGAAC
The DNA here is from genome assembly GCA_030641505.1 of Gemmatimonadota bacterium. Classification (GTDB taxonomy): domain Bacteria; phylum Gemmatimonadota; class Gemmatimonadetes; order JACCXV01; family JAHWKZ01; genus CAMYLR01. Next base: position 2,950 of record DAOWHI010000092.1, read on the forward strand.
TGCCGCTTGCCGTCGCTGGTGTCCCGTGTGAGGATCGGCCGACCGTCCTCGACCAGACTGATGTTGGTTACCTCGTAGCCGACGTTTACCAGGCAATACACACCGCTGCCGGCGTTCTCGTAGTTGTGTTCGAACGCGGTCTGAACGGCAAACGCGTCGATGTCGATCACTCCGGTACGAAAACCGCTCTCCTCAAATAGCCGGATCCGGGTCTCGACCAGCTCCTTCTTGGCAGCCACGATCAAGACCTCCATCTGAAGGCCGTCGCCGTCGGGATCCAGGATCTCGAAGTCGAGGCTCACGTTGTCCATATCGAACGGCACGTGCTGCTCGGCCTCCCATCGGATGACTTGTCGGGCTTCCTGCTCGCGCATGCGGTCCATCTTGACGCGCTTCACGATGACGTTGCGGCCCGAAACGGAGGTGACCGCCACGCGGCCCTTGAGTCCGAGCCGTTCGCGGAGTCCTCTCAACGATTGGACCACGAAGTGGTAGTCCATCACGTCGCCAGCCACGATCACCCCGGGCTCGAGCGGCTCACGCTCTAGCGTCAACACCCGAGCACGGGGGCCGTCGTTCTCGATAGCTGCCACGGTGATCTGCCTCGAACCGAGGTCGATGGCCAGACAGCCACGCGATCGCCGAAGAATCATCGAACCCTCTGGTCGGGGGACCACGGGGGCCGCCGACCTGGCCTAGGGTCTCGATAGCACCCGAA
>DAOWHI010000043.1 GCA_030641505.1 Gemmatimonadota bacterium
AGCGACGCAGTGTGTGAAACTCGTCGCCAAGATCGTCTGCGGTGAGGTAGCCGACGCCGGCGCGCTCGCCAACGTCGCGGACGGAGTCGAGATCGCCCCACCCCTCGAGGACCGCGGGTGGGGGCTCGCCGACCGCGCTTTCCGACAGATCGACGAGTTCGAGGTTGAGCGCCAGCTGCTCGCGATTGTCGGCGAGCTTCTGACGAACCCGTTCGTCGATCCGTAGATCGCGATCGATCCAGTCCCGAACGTGACCGCGGGAGGCGATGAGCTTGCGTGCCATCGATGGCGTCACGATCCGCGGGATGCCATCGGCGTTGTCGCCCGACAGCGCCAGAAAGTCGGCCACATAGGCCGGCGTCACGCCCAAGATCTGCTTCACGTCCGAGAAACGGACCCTGCCGCGGACTCGCCCCTCCATCCGGGTCGAGCCAGAGAGGAGCTGCATGAAGTCCTTGTCGTCAGAGCGGATGACTACCGGCTCGGTGCCCTCGACGGCGTGGTAAACCGCCGCCAGCAGCTCGTCCGCCTCGCGGCCATCGAATCGATACTGAACGGCGCCGACCCCCGACAACACCGTCAGCATCGACTCGAAGTCCTCGCGTCCGGCGTGATCCCAGATCTCGGGACGATCGCGATAGCCGGGCCAACGCTCGCGCTTCCACAATCGCTCGGCGTTCCAGAACAGCGCATACGTGCCTTCCGCGTCGTTGACTGCTTTGCGCAGCATGCGTGGCACCTGAAACGTGAGCGGCCACTCGACGCGTCCCTTGAGCGCATGCCACGCGGCGAAGGCGATCATGCCGGCGTCGATCAGCTGCACATCAGCACCATACGGCTGGGATTAGTGGCCTCGCGAAGCGACGATGACGAGATTTCGTCCCATGCTGGAGATGTTACGAACGAAGATCGCCGCTGGCGAACGGTTGGTCCGGAGCGATGGCGAGGCGGTGCTGACGACGATGCCTCTGACCGAGCTCGGCGCGATGGCGAACCGCGAGCGGTTTCGCCGCCACCCAGCGCGCGAGGTGACGTACGTCATCGATTCCAATCCCAACTACACCAACGTTTGCAACATCGACTGCGTTTTCTGCGCATTCTACCGCCACGAGGACGAGCCGGGCGCGTACACGCATGCGGTTGACGAAGTGCTCGAGCAGATCGGCTGGGCGGTCGAGCAGGGAGCCACGACGGCGCTTCTCCAGGGTGGCGTAAACCCGGCGCTCCCGTTCGAGTACTACCTCGACGTGGTGCGCGAAACGGTGGCTCGCTTTCCGACGCTGACACCGCACTTTTGGAGCGCGGTCGAGATCCAGGGGATGGCCGAAGTCTCCGGTAAGTCGATACGCGAAGTGCTGGAAGCGCTGTGGGATGCCGGCCAACGGACGATCCCGGGCGGAGGCGCTGAGGTCTTGGCGTCCCGGGTGCGAAAGAAGCTGGGGATAAAGAAGGGCGGTCCCGAGGCTTGGCTGGACGTTCACGCCGCGGCTCACGAAGTGGGCTTCTGGACCACCGCCACGATCATGTACGGCTCCATCGAGACGCCGACGGAGATCGTCGAGCATCTGGATCGTATGCGAGCCTTGCAGGACCAGTCGTTAACCCTGAACGAAGCGACCAGGGCGGATCAGCCGGGGGCTTTCACCGCGTTTATCCCGTGGTCGTTCAAGCCCGGGAACACACCGCTGGAGAAGATCCGGCCGATCCCGGAGGGGCCGGCGACCTATCTGCGGGTGATCGCGGCCAGCCGGTTGTACTTGGACAACGTCGACCACATCCAGGCGTCGTGGTTCTCGGAAGGCAAGAAGACCGGTCAGGTCGCTCTCCACTGGGGAGCCGACGACTTCGGCGGGACGTTGTTCGAAGAGTCGGTCCACGCCGAAGCCGAGTTCGTAAACACCGTGACCGTGGCCGAGATCCGCGAGCTCATCCGGGAGGCCGGATTTGCACCGGTTCAGCGAACGACGCTGTACGAGCACCTTCCGGAGACACCGCTCGAAACGATCGCTCAGCACGCCCCCCGCCGCGCCGGTCACGGTGCGTTCTAACCACGGACTCGACTTCTCGCGCGCCCCGTTTCTCGTAATCTGGGAGACGACTAGGGCCTGCGAGCTGGCGTGCAAGCACTGCCGGGCCGAAGCAGACGTACACCGCCACCCGCGAGAGCTCTCCACGATGGAAGCGATGAAGTTGTTGACCACGGTTCGCCGCTTCGGGCGTATCGTAGTGGTCCTCAGCGGGGGAGACCCGGCTCAACGTCCCGACCTCGTGGATCTCGTAACACACGCTGCACGCCTCGGGCTGCGTGTTGCTCTTACTCCGGCCACAACCGCGCGGGTAACACCAGCGTTGCTTCGGTGCCTGAAGAATGCGGGATTGGCGCGGATCACAGTGAG
>DAOWHI010000027.1 GCA_030641505.1 Gemmatimonadota bacterium
ACTACTACGCCAAGCTGACCCGCCGCGAACAGGCGATCTACGACAAGAGCGACGCGATCACCGAGATCGAGTTGACTTCGCCTGAGCCGCTGCGACCGCTGGCCGAGGAGATCGAGACCACGCTGGCGGCCGGCAAACGGGCCGCGATCAAGGACGCCTGCCAGTCACTGGCCGACGAGCTCTCCAAAGAGTTCTCGGTCTCACGGGTGGCGGTCCGAGTGCTGGCCGTTCGGCCCTCGAACCCGAACAGCGAGCTCCACGGCTTGTACGAGGCTACTGACGGCGAGGCGGCCAGGATCGATTTGTGGATGCGCACCGCCGCCCGCCGCCAGATGGTCGCCTACCGGACGTTTCTGCGCACGCTTCTCCACGAGTTCTGCCACCATCTCGACTATGAGTTGTTCGATCTGCCCGAAACGTACCACACGCAGGGATTCTTTCAGCGCGAGTCGAGCCTGTTTCGGCAGTTGGTCGAGTAGCCCCTACGACGGCCAGAACAACGGGATCAGAATCGAAGCGGCGACCAGGAGTAACATGTTGAGTGGTGTGCCGACCTTGATGAAGTCGAGGAACCGGTATCCACCGGGGCCATAGATCAACGTGTTCGTCTGATACCCGACCGGCGTCATGAACGACGCCGATGCGCCGAACATGACTGCCACCACCAGCGCGTACGGGTTCATTCCCAGATCTCCCGCCGTTAGCAGCGCGATCGGTGTCATCACGACGGCAGTTGCGTTGTTCGACATGACGGACGTCAACAGCGACGTGAGCAAGTAAAACGCTGCGACGGTAAAATGCGGACCGAGGGGCCCGACCGTTTCGGCCACCGCGTCTGCCAACCCCTGCGCTGCACCCGTCTTGTCCATCGCCACCCCGAGCGGGATGACGCCGGCCAGCAGGAAGATCACCGTCCAATCGAGCTCGGCATAGATCTCTTCGAGCCGCACGCAGCGTGTAAAGACCATGAGTAGGACACCGGTCAGTGCAGCGGTCATGATCGGGAGCAGGCCGAGACCGGCGACGGCAACCACAGCGATAAGAACGCCGACCGCGAACAGCGCCCTCGGTCGGGGCTTCGTGGGTCGACGGACGGCGCCCAGAGGAACGAGCCCCGTCTCCTCCACCAACGCGTCCAAATCCGGCACGGTCCCATGGACGAGCAACAGATCGCCGGCCTCGAGACGTACGTGGGGCAGTTGCGTGCGAATCGTCTCGCCCAGGTGCTGGATCGCCAGCACGGTGGCGTGGTATCGCTGCTGAAATCGGGCTCCGGCCAACGTCCGGCCGACGATCGACGCGCCGGGTGCGACCAGGACCTCCGCCAGGTGCGCGTCCTCCGACTCCAGGTCCGGCCCCACCGACGGAGTCGGCATCGCCAGCCCCTGCTTGATCGCCAGCCACAGAAGATCTTCGTGGTGGCCCTTTGCAAACAGGGTGTCACCGACCATTAGACGCCGGTTGGGTCCCGGGCTCCAGAGGGTGCGCTGACGGCGCCTGAGCCCGAGGATCGAGATGTCAAACTCGGATCCCCACTTGAGTTCGCCGAGCGATTGGCCGACCGCCGACGATCCCTGGCGAACCGTCAGCTCAGTCACAAACGCTCGGACCTCGTACTTGCCCGTCAGATCGGTCGTGCCGGCCCGGCGCGGGAGTAGCGACCGCCCGAAAGTGAACATGTACGCCAGCCCGATCGCTGTGAAGATCAAACCCAGCGGGGCGATCGAGAACATCGACAGCTCCTCGAAACCGCGCGATCGGACGAGACCGTAGACGAGCCGGTTGGTGGAGGTACCTAGGAGCGTGATCGTGCCGCCCAGAATGGCGGCGAACGACAGCGGCATCAGGTATAGCGACGGCGGCTGGTTGTCGCGTTGGGCTAGGCCCAGGAACACCGGCAGGAAGACGACCACGACCGCGGTGTTGTTGAGAAACGGCGACACCGCGGCGACGACGAGAGACAGGACGAGCAAACGTCGGCGCGGCCCGCCGAGTGGTGCGTTCTGGGCCCATCGTCCGATCGTGGCGACGGCGCCCGTCTTGACCAGCCCCAGCGACAGGCAGAGCATCGCCGCTACCGTGACGGTAGCCTCGTTGCTAAATCCCGACAGCGCCTCTGCGGGCGTCAGGATCCCCGCCAGCAGCAGGACCACCGGGATTGCCAGCGCGATCTGGTCGACCGCGAAACGCTCGGTGATAAAAAGCGCTAACGCGATCAAGATGATCGCAAAGACGAAGAGGATTTCCCACGTCATATCGCGACCCCACGAGAGGAAGACGGCGCCCAGAGGCGCGAAAAGGGTAGTCGTGTATCAGCCTGTTGTCGATGGTCGTGACGCAAACTGCGATCTAACGTGTCGTACCATCGGAGGGTCGAACCGAGTGAGGAGAAACGGAAGCGAATGACAAGCGAAGCAACGTACGAGTAACGTGGGAGACGCGCGCCTCAAGCGACTGACTGAAGAGCTCCGCGAGGTCGAGACCCGATTGCGTGAGGGAGGTGGCGCCGAGCGGATCGAACGCGAGCACGCCAAGGGCAAGCTTACCGCTCGCGAGCGGGTCGAGATGTTGCGCGATTCGGGCAGCCGGTTCCTCGAGATCGGGTTGCTCGTGGCTCATGATCAATACGACGGCCAAGCGCCCGCGGCGGGGGTGGTGACCGGCATCGCCCAAGTTGCCGAGCGACCGGTGGTGGTGGTCGCCAACGACGCCACCGTCAAAGCCGGCTCGTGGTGGCCGGAGACGATCAAGAAGATGCTCCGCGCTCAGGAGATCGCGATGCGGTGCCGGATCCCGATCGTCTATCTGGTCGATTCGGCGGGCGTCAACCTGCCGTACCAGGGGGGTGTCTTTCCGGGTCAATACGGGGCGAGCCGGATCTTCTACTACAACTCGATCATGCGGCACTACCTCAAGGTGCCACAGATCGCCGCGGTCATGGGCCAGTGCATCGCCGGAGGGGCGTATCTGCCGGCGCTATCGGACGTCATCCTGATGGTCGATGGGACGTCGTTCATGGGTCTCGGCGGTCCCAATCTCGTCAAGGGAGCGACCGGCCAGACGGTCGATTCCGAGGAACTGGGTGGGGCCCGGGTCCACACCGAGATCAGCGGCGTGGCGCACTACCGCGTCGAAAAAGATGAAGGGTGTAGCGAGCGTAACCGCGAGTGGATCTCCGAGCTACCGTACGAGGAGCCCGGCTATACTCACGACTGGACGGCGATGCCGGGACGCGAGCCGTCGGAGCTGTTCGATATCCTGCCCGAAGATCACCGCCAGCGGTACGACATGACGGAGCTCTTGAGCTGTCTGCTCGACGAGGGTCGGTGGGATGTGTTCCAGGAAGACCTGGCCCCGGAGATGATTTGTTTGACCGGACGCCTGCAGGGGATGCCAATCGGCGTGATCGCCAACGCGCGCGGTTTCTTCCCGCGCGAAGGGTCGGCGCCTCGGTTCGGCGGGATCATCTACGCCGAATCGGCACGCAAGGTCGCGTACTTCCTCGAGAACTTGAATCGCCACCGGACGGCGATGCTGTTCGTGCAGGACGTTTCGGGCTTTATGGTCGGCACCGAAGCCGAGCACAACGGCATCATCCGCGCGGGCGCCGACTTCGTCGAGGCGATGGCGACCGCTACCGTGCCCAAACTCGTGTTGACGATCAACCACGCCAGCGGCGCCGGCTACTACGCGATGGCCGGTCAGGGGTTCGACCCCGACTTCATCTTCACGTTGCCGACCGGTCGCATGGGCGTCATGGAGGGTGAGAGCGCCGTGCAGGCGCTGTTCGCACCCGAGTTGGAACGGCTAGCGGCGGAAGGCGGCGAGCCCGATGCCGAGTTCAAGGCCCGGATCGACGCCGTGCTCGAGGATTACGAGCACCAGCTCGACGCGCGGTTTGCCGCCGCGCGCGGGTTTGTTGACGCCGTGTTGGCACCGGAAACGATGCGAGACCGGTTGGCATTCGCGCTGTGGGCGGCGATCCACAACCCGGGTCCGCACGTGGGAGCGTTTGTGTTGCCCTACGCCGGCCTCTGATGTCGAGGCGACTGATCCTCGTGATCGTCCTCGTGGCTGCGGTGTTCGCCATCGTCGTCGGCGGGATGTTGTGGCCGCGGCCGCAGTTCCAGCGCGGTCCGTGGATGGGGTCGGGAGCGCCCGCGCCAGCCGACACGGTCGCCACCGACCCCGGTCCCTGAAACCTTCCGCTAGGCGGGTGTTCCTCTACTCAGCGCCGTAGCTCTCAATCGCTGTCACAATCTCGGGCGCCGTCATCGGGCCCGCGGCCTCGGTGTCGGTGTGCGACGCGATCATCGTCCGCAGCTCGATCGCTGCCGCCGGACCTACGGTGAGCCCCCGCGCGCCGGCCATCTCTTCGATCGCCTCGTCCTGGGCGTCGGTTGTCGCCGGCGAGATACCGACGAAATCCCAGCTGGCGCCGTCCATGTGCATGTACCACTGTGTCGCGGGTGCGCCGATCTCGGCACCGATCTCTTCGCGTTCGGCCATCCACGAGAGAAACGCCATGTGCTGACCTGGAGCTACGTGATAGATCGAAATAGTGACCGGCTCCATGTCGTCCTGCGCGCTCGCCGTGGTTGGGAGGGCCAGAATCGTCGCCAGCAAGAAAACGAGAACCCACATCCGATTGTGCATTTCACCTCCGAGGTAGTGTTCGCTTCAAGAGTTTCGCTTACGCGAACCGCCGAGTATAGCTTCGCCTTTCATGGGTCGCGAAACGATCCGGATCGCGTGTGGTCAGGGGTTTTGGGGTGACCGTCTGGACGCCCCGGTCGAGCAGGTTCGCCGTGGAGCGATCGAGTACCTGATGTTCGATTACCTGGCCGAAGTCACGATGTCGATCATGCAGAAACAGCGCTCGCGTGACCCGTCCCAGGGCTACGCTCGTGACTTTGTGCCGCTGCTCCAGGAAATCTTCCCCGACATCGTTGAGCGCGACATCCGCGTGTTGTCGAACGCCGGCGGGGTGAACATCGAGGCATGTCGCGATGGACTGGTCGAGGCCGCGCGAGAGGCCGGCGTCAGCGGTCGGGTCAAGATCGGCACCGTGACCGGCGACGACATCTTGGATCGGCTGCCGGAGCTGATCGCTTCCGGACACGCGCTCACCAACATGGACGATGGCCGGCCGTTGTCGGAGGTGCTCGACAAGGTCGAAAGCGCCAACGCCTACATCGGTGCGGCTCCGATGGTCGAGGCGTTGAGGCAGGACGCGCGGGTGGTGGTAACCGGGCGTTCGACCGACACCGCACTCACCTATGGTCCGATGATCCACGAGTTCGGCTGGACGGCAGACGACTGGGACCGGATCGCGCACGGTATCGTGGCCGGCCACATCAACGAGTGTGGTGCACAGGCTTCGGGTGGCAACTGTCTGGTCGATTGGCAATCTGTCCCCGATCTGGCCGACATCGGCTATCCAATCGTCGAAGCGGAGTCGAGTGGTGTCTTTGTTCTCACGAAGCACGACGGTACGGGTGGTCGCATCACACCTGCGATCGTGAAGGAACAGATCCTGTACGAGATGGGCGACCCGACCGGGTACATCACCCCCGACGGCGTGGCCGACTTCACGACGATCTCGCTTGACGCCGACGGGCCGGATCGCGTACGGGTTTCGGGGGTAAAGGGGGCGCCGCGCACCGACCAGCTCAAGGTCTCGATCAGCTACCGCGCCGGTTTCAAGGCCGTGGGGACGCTGGTCTACGCTTGGCCGGACGCGGTTGCGAAAGCGCAACGAGCGGATGAGGTGCTGCGTGAGCGGCTCGAATTCGGGATGGGCCGCCACGCGCTCGAACAGTCGC
>DAOWHI010000044.1 GCA_030641505.1 Gemmatimonadota bacterium
GATACCACCGATCCGGAGCGAGCCCGTCTCCTTCGGGTTGAACGGATCAGACACGTCGTACTGCTTTATCTCCCCGGTCCCGAAACACGACACGTAGAGGAAGCGGTCATCGACGGTCAGATTGATGTCCGTCACCAGCGGCGGCACCGCCCCGAACCCCTTGAGGAGCTCAGGCAGTTGGTCCGCTTCGGCTGGCTCCGCCGGTATCGTGATCACCTTCTCGGCTTTCCATGCCACCGTCCCGTTGGCTTCGTCCCGGTGCCAAACCCAGACCGACGCCGACAGATCCTCGAGGCAGGTCACCACACCGGCGAACCCATAGGCCTTGTTGGGATCGTGAGCCGGTCGAAGTTCGAGCACCATCTGATGTTGCGCGCCAAAATCGATCGCCTCGACGTGACTGCGTTTCGGGAGATCCCAAATGTGGATCTGGTGCCCGTACTTGCCGCCCAGCAACAGCTCGGGGTTCACACCGTTCTCGACCATGCTCGGCGTTCCCCACTCACTGGTGATAATCGTGTCGTGCCCCAGGTGCCACCAGAAGTCGTAAGCGAGGTGCTGCGGGCCACGATTCTTTTCCCAGGCCCCCCGAATCTCGAAAGTCTCCGGGTCGATAACGAAGATCCCCCCGGGACCCTCTCCGTCGGGTGCCCCAAGCGCGCTCATGTAGATCCCGTCGGGGCCGCAATGAGATGTATGAGGCCTCGAGTAGCCGGTCTTCTCGGCCAATTCTTCCGCCGAGATCGTCTTCTTGATGGTTGGGTTCCGCGGATCGGGCTTCGTATCGACGATCATAATCCTCGACGAACGCAACCCGGGCACGACCAGGTATCGACGCTCCATGTGGGGGTGTGATGCGGTCGGGCACAGACACGAGCTGCAAGCATTCCAACCGAAATGGTGCAGCTCATCGCCCACCTCCGGCATGTCGACCTTGCCAACGAGCTCGCCGTACGATTCGGAGCCGGGATCGACGTCGACAACGCCCATCGCATCGGGAAAACCCTTCAGCGTCGGGTTCAGCATCGCGACGTAAGCCAGCGATTCGGGCGGTGCCTCGGTCGCCAGCTTGGGCGATGGATAGAAGCTGGGGTCGGGTGTAAGTCTCGGCACTCTTGTCACCTCCGATGGGTGTTAGGTCGTCTCTAGTTGTGAGTATAGTGGGGCAGACGAGTCACAAAAGCGTAGACGCCCTGGTGAGCACACGCAACGGTCGGGATTTTCCCCTCAGAAGACGACAGCTATCGCCCGACAGACGGCGCCGGCGTGTCACCCTAGCCTGGAGAGACATGAGCGATACCACACTGATCAAGGCGAGCGCGACGGGAGACACCGTGGTCCTGGTGGGGAACCCGAACGTCGGAAAGAGCGTGCTGTTCAAGAACCTCACCAGCCGCTACGTCACCGTCTCTAACTACCCTGGAACGACCGTCGAGATCGTTCGCGCCGGCGCCAACTTCAACGGCCGGCGGCTACAAGTCATCGATACGCCCGGCCTCAACGATCTCTCGCCCACCAGCGACGATGCCTGCGCAACTCGGGATCTGCTCGACGAGCACAAAGGATGCACCGTCGTCCAGGTGGCAGACGCCAAGAACCTCCGGCGCGCGCTCCTGCTGACCATGCAGCTGGCCGAGGTGGGATGCCCTCTGGTCCTCGTCCTCAATATGCTCGACGAGTTGGATGAGCGCGGAGGGAAGATCGACACCTGCGCGTTGAGCAAGATCCTGGGCGTACCCGTTGTTTCGACCGTTGCGACCCGCGACTTTGGCACCGCGGACCTCATCGACGCGCTGCCGAACGCCTCCCCGCCGCGCTTGGCGAAAAAACCCGCTACCGACACCGGCGACGCGTACGAGCGCAGCTGCGCGCGCCTCGAACAGGTCAACGAGATCGTTGCTAGGACGTACTCGATAACCCAGCCGGGCAGCGCTTCGCTTCGCGTCCGGCTCGGTTTCTGGGCGATGCACCCGGTAAAGGGGTTGGCCGTCTTGGGGCTGATCCTACTGGCCGTGTTTTGGTTTGTCGGGTTGTTTGGCGCGGGCACCCTGGTCGACGTCCTCGAGGGTATGGTCTTCGAGCAGCGGGTTACCCCAGCGGCGATCCAAGCGGTGGATGCCGTACTGCCCTTTCCCCACGTGCACGAAACGGCGGCGATTCCTCACTCGATCGACCTCCCAGTGAGCCCTTTCCACGACGTCACCGTCAGTTCTGGCACGAGAGAGACGATCCGGCCAGCCTATTCACTATCCGCAGACACATCGCTGGGTTGGCTTCAGACGATACTCAGGTTCCTCCACGATTCGCTCATCGGCGAGTATGGAGCGATTACAATGGCACTGAGCTACGCGATTGCGATCGTGCTCCCGATCGTCACGACTTTTTTCCTGGTCTTCAGCGTGCTCGAGGACTCAGGCTACTTCCCACGCATGGCGATAATGGTAAACCGAGCGTTTCGCATCATGGGACTGAACGGCAAGGCCGTGCTGCCGATGATCCTCGGACTCGGTTGCGACACGATGGCTACCATGACGACACGCATCCTCGACACCCATCGAGAGCGAGTCATCACCACTCTGCTCCTGGCCCTGGCCGTCCCCTGCTCCGCGCAGTTGGGCGTGCTGTTGGCCATGATGTCGGTATTGTCGCCTGTCGGAGCGCTGTTATGGATTGGACTGATCGTTGGGGTCATCCTCCTGGTCGGCTGGCTCAGCAGTCGCCTGTTCAACAGCGACACCAGCGACTTTATCCTGGAGATCCCGCCACTCCGGCGACCCCAGTTCTCGAACGTGCTCATCAAGACATACAGTCGGCTGAACTGGTATCTGCGAGAGGTGATCCCGCTCTTCGTAGTCGGGACCGCGATTCTGTTTCTGCTCGACAAGCTCCAACTTCTCCGCCTCATCGCGCGGATCGGAGAGCCGCTGGTGACTGGTTGGTTGGGATTGCCGTCACAGATGACGAACGCCTTCCTAATGGGGTTCCTGCGGCGCGACTTCGGCGCCGTGTACATCCTCGATGCAGCTACCGCTCCCGAACCATTGCTGACGCCGCTTCAGATCTTCGTGTCGATGGTCACTATCACGCTGTTCGTGCCGTGCATCGCCAACGTTCTCATGATCGCGAATGAGCACGGTTCGAAGGTCGCTTTAAGGATGGCCGGGTTCATTTTTCCGTTCGCGTTCCTCGTCGGAGGAATCGTGAATCAGGTAGGCAAGTGGCTGCTGGCTACCTGACCTGCCCGCTCTGCGGCTTCGAGTTCGAGAAACTCGACACGCTCTGCGCGCACGGGTGTCCTCTCGGCGCGCTCTGCAACTTGGTCCGGTGTCCGAGTTGTGGCTTCGAGTTCCCCGAGACACCACGCAGTGTGTCCTGGCTTCGTGAGCTGCTTCGGAGGGAGTCGCCCGACTATTCAGACTTGCCGGTGGGCGTCCGTCCGGTCGGAGAACTCGAGAGTGGTGACCGCGCGAAAGTGCTCTGCCTGGGTGCAAAGAAACCGACGCGTCAAAACACGTTGGCGGTCTTCGGTCTCGTCCCAGGAGCGGAGATCACGCTCCTGCAGAAGCGACCTTCCTGCGTTCTGAGAATCGGGGAAACCGAGCTGGCCCTCGACTCCGACATCGCACGCACGGTGCTGGTGCAGCGGATTGGTCATGACGAGACGTCGTGATCTGTAGATCGACGCGCACCCCTAGGGGAAAAACCCCTACAACCCACCGCAAAGACCCTCCGACAGACAGGCCGATTTACTAGCACTTATGCTGGAATTGGCGAAAAATACGATGGTCGAGATTCGCATACACGGTCGAGGGGGCCAGGGCGGCGTCACGCTGGCCAAGCTCATCGCGACGTCCCGGTTCCTACAGGGCCAGTCGGTGCAGGCTTTTGGCCTGTACGCCGCCGAGCGCTCGGGCGCCCCGATCCAAGCGTTCTGCCGCTACGCCGACGACACGATTCACAACCGCAACCTCATCTACGAGCCGGATCACGTCATCGTCCTCGACCCCACGCTGGTAGGTCCCGGGATCACCGGCGGCCTGAAGCCGGGCGGTTGGATCCTCATCAACACGCCGGCGTCGCCCGACACGTTCCAGGAGCAGTTTTCAAGCAACCGGCTGGCCACCGTCGATGCTACCTCGATCGCCCGGCGCAACAAACTCGGGACTCGGACTGTCCCGATTGTGAACACGGCGCTGGCCGGCGCGGCAGTTCGGATGCTGGAGTTCAACCTCGAGGAGATGCAAGCTGCCATCGAGCACTTGGGGTTCACCGGCCCCAACCTGGCCGCAGCCAAGGAAGCGTACGATCAGCTGCGCACCTCCGAACCGGCAGAACTGCAAGCGGTTACTCGATCGAAAAGCGTCTCATCGACCGGCCTCTATCACGCCGATGAGGAGCGGGGCCCGAGTTTCGTGGAAGGGGCGGGCGGCGGTCTCCCCGGAATCGAAACCGGCCTGTGGGCGACCGAACAACCGCACCGCCAGCAGTTCATCCCACCCTGCAATCACGTATGCCCGGCAGGCAATGACGTCCAGGGGTTCCTGCAAGCCCTCGCTAATGACGACGTCGATAATGCGTTGGCAGTCATAGTCCGCACTTCCCCGTTCCCGTCTATTTGCGGGCGCGTTTGTCCGGCCCCTTGCATGGCGTCGTGCAACCGGGTCGAACTCGACGGCGCTGTCAACGTCCGCCAGCTCGAGCGGTACGCCGGGGATCACGGTCGAGCCACGGTCGAACCGTTGAACGAGCGCGACGAGCACGTAGCGGTGGTGGGCTCCGGGCCCGCCGGGCTCACCGCTGCGTACCATCTCGCCCGACTCGGCTACTACGTGACGATCTACGAGCAAGGCTGGGAGATCGGTGGGCTTTTGCGCACGGGGATACCCGGGTATCGACTGCCAGCCGATGTCCTCGACCGGGAGATTGGACGGATTCTCTCGCTCGGCGTCGACGTAGAGTTTGGCGAACCGATCGACCGAAATCGAATGCTCGAGCTCGCGCAAAGCCACGACGCCGTGCTCGTGGCCACCGGTCTCCAGGAGCTTCAGGCGCTGCGCCTTGGCGTTGGTGACGCCGAAGCCGTGGAGCAAGGGATCGACTTCCTGGACCGGTCGCACCGCGGAGAGGTGCGAGTGGACGGGGAGCACGTCGTCGTGGTGGGGGGCGGAAACACGGCCATGGATGCGGCACGGTCAGCGCTGCGCCTCGGCGCTACCAGCAGCCGAGTGATATACCGCCGCACGCGGCGCGAGATGCCGGCCATCGAAGAAGAGATCGAAGAAGCGCTGGAAGAGGGCGTGGTGATCGATTTCCTCATCCAGCCGATCACTCTGCAGCTCAATGAACGCGACGCCTCAAACGAGGGTCGACACCGGGTCGTCTGCCGTCACATGGAGCTCGGCGAGCCCGACGAATCGGGTCGACGAAGACCGGTAGAGATGGCCGGATCGGATTTCGAGATCGGGTGCGACCGGGTCATCCTGGCGCTAGGGCAGTCTCCCGATCTGAGCGTCTTCCCCGAGGGCACCGAGGTCAGGCAGGATCAGAAGTTGTTGGGGCTTTTGGAGACTCCCGTGTACGCGATCGGTGATTTCGCCACCCGGGACGGGACTGTGGCGGGCGCCATCGGCAGCGGCCGCCGCTCGGCATTTCACATCCATAATACTCTGAACGACATCGACGTCCCGGCCACGCGCCAAAACGAATCGTCGGGCAACGTGGAGGTGTGGCGTGACGAGGTGATCCAATCGGAGAGCCTCAAACTCCACCTGTTCGAACGCCGTCTTCCTTCCAAGGGCGTCGCGGTCCCTCCCGAAGCCAGGCGCGCGACATTCGACGAGATCCACGCCGGCCTCACCGATCCCCGCGAGGCGAAGCGGTGCCTGTCGTGTGGTGTGTGCAACGAATGTGACCTCTGCGTGACGTTCTGCCCGGAGGGCGTGCTAAAGCGGGTCGGACACGACCTGGTATTCGACTACCCCCATTGCAAGGGGTGCGGTATCTGCGTCACCGAGTGCCCACGCAACGTTGTTTTCATGAGTCACCTGTAGCGGAGACGGAGATGAGCATCGAAGTCGTATCTGGGAACCACGCGGCCGGCTACGCACTCAGCGTGGCGGGCGAGGCCAACCGAGGCGCCCGCGGCGCGAGCTGTGGGATCTACCCGATCACACCACAGACCGAGATCGTCGAATACGTGGCCAGTTTCCCGTTCCACAAGAGTCGGGTGGTACCGGTCGAGAGCGAGCACAGCGCGATGGCGGTGTCGATCGGGGCATCGCTGGCCGGTGCGCGTGCTTTCACCGCCAGCTCGTCGAACGGGATCGCCTACATGGTCGAGAATATCATGGTGGCGGGGTACTACCGGTTGCCGATCGTCATGGTGGCGGTGAACCGGACGCTGGGCCCACCGTGGAACATCTGGGCGGACCAGGGAGACACGTTGATGCTGCGTGATTTCCCTTGGATCCAATTCTACTGCGAGAGCAATCAAGAGGTGCTGGACACGACGCTGCTGGCATTCCGGCTCGCTGAAGACCATCGGATTCTCCTGCCTGCTCTGGTAGCGATGGACGCCTTCATCGTTTCGCATACCCAGGCCGAGACCGTACTGCCGGATCAGCCCACCGTGGATCGCTACCTCCCCGAGCTGGACCTACCACATCGGTTGCGACACGAGGACCCAAAGACGTTGGGTGGACTCGTTTGGCCGGAGGTTGCGATGTCACTCCGGCAGGAAATCGACGAGGCGATGGGTCGCGTGGATGAAGTGCTCGCAGAGTGTCGAACCGCGTTTGTAGACGTCTTCGATCGGGATCCGGGCGGCGCCGTCGAGACCCTCGGGACCGAGGACGCAGAGATCGTGATCATTGCCTCCTCGTCGATCGCGACGACAGTCCGAGAGATCGTAAAACAGCGGCGGCGCGCCGGTGAGAAGATCGGCCTCGTCAAGATCAAGATGTTCCGTCCGTTCCCCGAACAGGCACTACGGGAGGCCTGTCGCACGGCTAGGAAGGTGGCGATCCTCGACCGAAACTACGCGGCGGGTGTTGGCGGCGTCTTCTGGCAAGAAACAAAGGCGGCGTTTCAGGGGCACCGGGACGATCTCCTCGTTCAGAACTACCTGACCGGACTGTGTGGAGGCGACGTCACAC
This sequence comes from Gemmatimonadota bacterium, assembly GCA_030641505.1. Classification (GTDB taxonomy): domain Bacteria; phylum Gemmatimonadota; class Gemmatimonadetes; order JACCXV01; family JAHWKZ01; genus CAMYLR01. Next base: position 7,155 of record DAOWHI010000044.1, read on the forward strand.
CGGCGATGGTCGAGGAGATCATCGCCGACGTCATTGCCCGCAGCGCCGAGACGAAGCCCGTCTGGATGGCTACACAATGAACGGAGATCGACCGATGCCGACGTTGGAAGGAGTTCCGCCGATCCCGTGCACAGAGGAGTGCTTGCTCCGACCCGGCAACACGAATTGTGGCGGCTGCGGTATGGGGGTTGGGTTGACGATGCTTGGCCGAGCGCTCGCCGAAGCGGGCGACACCTGCACGCTGGCGATCCCGGCCTGTTGCGGCATCGTCACCGCCGGCGCTTTCCCGACCACGAGCTACGGCGTGCCGACGGTAGCGACGACCTTCGCCTCAGCAGCGGCGGTCGCTGCCGGGATCGCGACCATCCGCGATCTGAACGAAGAACGTGGCCAAGTGATCTGCTGGGCGGGAGACGGGGGCACCTACGATATCGGGATCGCCACGTTGTCCGCCGCCGCGGAGCGCAACGAGAACATCATTTACATTTGTTACGATAACGAGATCTATGGAAACACTGGTGGACAGCGCTCGTCCGCCACGCCACCGGGTGCCCGCACGACCACGACGCCGGGCGGAAAGAGCGAAGACAAGAAAGACATCATGGCCATCATGGCGGCGCACCAGATTCCGTACGCGGCCACCCTCTCCATCGCCCACCCCGAGGACTTCGCCCGCAAGCTAAGAACCGCCTTTAGTATTTCCGGGACGCGGTTTCTCCTGATGCACTCGCCCTGTCCAACGGGTTGGAAGTCGGAGCCCGCCGACTCCGTGGAACTCGTACGGTTGGCCGTCGCCAGCGGGCTCTTTTCCCTCTACGAGGTGTGGAACGGCCGTGCCTGGCGCATCAATGTCGAGCCGGACTGGACGGATCCGATGGAGTACTTCAAGCGCCAACGGCGGTTCCGGGACGGGGAGATCGATCTCCAAGCGACCGAGCGAGCGTCCCGGGACCGCTTTCAACGACTAGAGGTTCTGGCTCGGGAGTTTCCGTACAAGACCAAGGAAGGTTGAGATGGCGAAGATCGAGGTCGAGCAGCTAGACGACACGAAGTTTCGCGTGACCGCAGAAGGCCCTCCAACGACGAACCATGATGTGACGGTCGATCACCCGTACGTCAAGCGACTCACCGGCGGGTGGCACACAACGGAGTCACTGCTTGAGCAAACGTTCAAGTTCATGCTAGAACGGGAGCCCAATACGTTGATTCTGAAGCGATTCGAGCTTACAACACTTCCTCGCTATTTTCCTGATTACGAGCGCAAGATCAAAGAGATGCTCGATCAGGCAAACGGGGTAAAACACGGTTGAAGGAAGCTGTCGCAAAGGTCCGGTTCTCGCTCAACGGTCGCCCGATCGAGTTCGAACCCCGATCGGGCGAGACACTGCTGGAGGCACTGCGCAACCGTTGCGGCGTCTACTCGATAAAGGATGGCTGCTCCCCACAAGGACAGTGTGGCGCTTGCTTAGCCATTGTGGGTGGGCGCGCGCTCGTCACCTGCGCGATGCCGGTCGAGAAGGCGGCCGACAAGGAGATACTCACTCTCGAAGGAGTCTCGGAGGAGGAACGCGGAGTTTTGGCCGACGCGTTCGTTGCCGCCGCTGGCCTCCAATGTGGTTTTTGCATCCCCGGCATTGCCCTGCGCGCGAAGCACCTCCTGGAGAAGAACCCGCACCCCACGCGGGCTGAGATCGCGAAAGCGATCGACGTCCATCTTTGTCGCTGCACCGGTTACACGAAAATCGTGGACGCTGTGGAGCTGCTGGCACGCGCCCGTGCCGACGAGGCCATGCCCATCGTGTGTGAGAACGGTGGGGTCGGCGAGCGTCTCGCGCGCTACCAAGGCCGCCAGCTCGTTCTTGGCGACCGACCCTACGTAGCGGACATGACCCGCGACGACATGCTCCATGGAGCGGTCGTGCTGTCGCCGCACGCACGCGCACGCGTTCTTCGTATCGATGCGTCACGTGCGCAGGTCACGCCTGGTGTCATCGCCGTTGCGACAGCTCGTGACGTTCCAGGCGAGCGCTGGTACGGCCTTATCGACAAGGATTGGCCCGGTTTTGTCGCCGAAGGTGAAGAGGTGCGGTGTGTGGGTGACTTCCTCGCGGTAGTCGCGGCGGTCGACACGCCCACCGCGCGAGCGGCAGCCGCTCTAGTCGACGTCGAGTACGAGGTGCTCGATCCAGTGCTAAACGTGGAAGACGCCCTCGCTGACGGAGCGCCACAGGTCAATCCCAAACATCCGAATAAGCTGTCGCACACGGTTATTCGCCGTGGCGACGTCGCTGGTGGCTTTGCCGAGAGTGCTCACGTAGTCGAAGGCGTGTGGACCACGCAACGCGTCGAGCATCTCTTCCTGGAGCCTGAGAGTGCGCTCGCGGAGCCGGGCGAACGACCGGGGACGTTCCGGCTGTACACCCAGGGCCAAGGGGTGTTCGACGACCGCCTGCAGGTGGCGGCCTTCCTCGGGATCCCGACGGACGATCTCGAAGTCGAGCTGGTTCCCAACGGCGGCGCGTTCGGCGGCAAGGAAGACCTCTCGATCCAGCCCCACGCAGCGCTTCTCGCCAAGATGACCGGTCGCCCGGTTCAGCTCACCCTCAGCCGCGAGGAGTCGATCCGCGTTCATCCCAAGCGGCACCCGATTCGTATGCGGTACAAGGTGGGCTGCGACGTCAACGGCCACCTCACCACCGTTGAGGCGGATATGCTCGGCGACACCGGTGCCTACGCGTCCGTCGGGGCCAAGGTCCTCGAGCGCGCTGCCGGTCACGCTTGTGGCCCATACCGGGTCCCCAACGTTGCCGTGGACGCGATCGCCGCATGCACAAATAACCCGCCGTGTGGCGCCATGCGTGGCTTCGGCGCCAATCAAGCCCACTTCGCGATAGACGGCTGTCTCGATCTCTTGGCAGAGAAGGTGGGCATCGATGGTTGGGAGATCCGATGGAGAAATGCGGTGGACATCGGTGATCAGTTTGCGACCGGACAGGTGTTCGAAAAATCGGTCGGAATCAAGAAGACACTCCAAGCGGTCCACGATGAATACTACCGGGCACGCGCGGAGGGCCGCGCCGTCGGAATCGGGTGTGGGATCAAGAACAGCGGCATC
>DAOWHI010000067.1 GCA_030641505.1 Gemmatimonadota bacterium
AGTGGGATTAACGAAACGCTCGAAGAAGTCGAGGTCAAGCGCGAGATCGACTTCAATCTCCCGAATGCGCTTTCGGTGGGCGTGTCGACTGAGCTTGGCGACCAGGTTCGGGTAGCGGGCGTGTTTCGCCGTTCAGGTTGGGAGGAGTTCGAGATCGACGGGGTGCGCCAGTCGGATACGGCCGACTTTCTCGAGTACGGTGGTGGGTTCGAGTACACGCCTTCAGAACGGCGGCTTCTTATCGGGCCCGGGGCCCCGATACGGTTCGGCATGCGGTGGCGGCAGTTGCCGATAACGGTCGATGATCAAAACGTGAACGAGTGGGCGTTCAGCCTTGGTCACAGTCGGCAGTTCGGGACCCGCAGCCGGGTCGACTTGCTCTTCGAGTACGGCCGCCGTGGCTCTCTCGACGATATTGGATTGACGGAGCGCTATATGCGGCTGGGCTTCGGGATCGGCGCATTCGAGCAGTGGCGGCGTCGTCGTTCGTAGCCTAGTCTTGTGCTCTTCGTTCTCCACTCTACCAACACCAAATCGGCGTGTGGCTTCACCCCGCGAACGGGGCGCGTGAGGGACAATGCGGCATAGACTCAAGATCCGGTGGGCGATCGTTGGAGTCGCGGTTTTGGCCGGGCTCTGGTACCTGTGGCCCACTGTCCGATTTTACTCGATGCCGACCCAAGAACGCGAAGCGCTCGAGCAAGACGACCCCAGTGGTTTTGAGAGACTCAAGCGCTCCGCGGTGAAGCTCGGCCTCGACCTCCAGGGGGGGATGCACCTTGTCCTCGAGCTCGACGACACCGAGCGGGCGTTTACTGGGGATGAGCGACGCGACGCCGTCGATCGGGCGCTCGAGATCATTCGCAATCGAGTCGACCAATTCGGCGTCTCGGAGCCGCTGATTCAGAAGATCGGGGACGATCGCATCATCGTCGAACTGCCAGGGATCCAGGACGAAACGCGGGCCAAGGACCTCGTCCAACGGACTGCGTTCCTGGAGTTTCAGCTGATCGCAGAAGGTGCCTTGGTGACGGATCAGATTCGAGCCGTCGACCGAGGACTCGCCGGTCGGGTGTCGCCGCAACCACCTCCCGAAAGTGACACCGACATCGAGCCATCGACCGAAGCCGCAGTCTCAGATACCGTCACTGGGGAATCGGAGGACACCCAAACACTGGAAGAGTTCTTCGAGCAGGACGAATCGGACGCGGTTCCAGCTCAGGACGGCGCCGATGACGGACGTTTCTCGGCGCTCATGCAGACCGAGCAAATAGGCGCCGACAAGTTCAATCTGCTGGTCGAGGAAAACGACGTTCCGACCGTCCGGGTAATTCTGGCTGACTCGATCGCGATGGCAGCCGTCGATGACCGGTATGAGTGGCTCTGGTCGGGCCAGTCGAGAACGTTCGCCGACGGTCGCACGTATCGGACGTTGTTTTTGGTGGTCAAGGAGCCCGAGATGACCGGTGAGGCGATCGCCACCGCTGCTGCGGGTTTCGACCCTCAGTTTGTCAGCCAGCCGATCGTGACGCTCGAGATGACCGGCGAAGGAGCGTCGGCGTTCGGGGATGTGACGGGTCGGCACGTCAACGAGCGGTTGGGGATCGTGCTCGACAACGTGGTCCGGATGGCGCCCAACATTCGGCAGCGGATCAGCGGCGGGCGAGCCCAGATCGAGGGTTTTGACTCGATCGAAGAGGCTCGTGACATCGCCATCGTGCTCCGGGCGGGCGCGCTGCCAGCCCCACTGGTGATCATCGAGGAGCGCACCGTTGGGCCGTCGTTGGGCGCGGACTCGATCGAACGCGGGCGTCGCGCCGGGCTGCTCGGACTTGTCGTTGTGGCGGTGTTCATGATCGTCTACTACCGGGCCTCGGGGCTCGTCGCGAACCTGGCGTTGGTGTTTAATATCGTGCTCATCCTAGCGGCCTTGGCGGCGTTCGGCGCGACGCTGACGCTGCCCGGAATCGCCGGTTTGATCCTGACCGTGGGTATGGCGGTCGACGCCAACGTGCTCGTGTTCGAACGAATCCGAGAGGAGCTCGACCTGGGAAAGTCTGTTCGAGCTGCCATAGATGCCGGCTACGAACGCGCGCTGGTGACGATCCTGGATGCTCAGATCACGACGTTGATCGCGGCCGCGGTCCTGTTCCAGTTCGGCACCGGGCCGGTCAAAGGGTTCGCGGTGGTCCTATCGATCGGAATCCTTGCATCGATCTTCACCGCCGTGTTCGTTACGCGAACGGTGTTTGAAACTTGGACCCAACGGGCGACCGCGAGTCGCCTCAGTATCTGACCGTGTTCTGGCTGTTCAAAAACGCGAACTACCCTTTCATGCGGTGGCGCAGGATCGCATTCATGATCTCGTCCATTGCGATCTTGGTGGCGGCCGCTTCGATTGCGGTGCGTGGCGGGCTCCGGTACTCGATTGACTTTACCGGCGGGACGCTGATACAGCTCGATTTCGAGCAACCCGTAGAGGTTGGAATGTTGCGTAGCGTGCTTGCATCGGTACCGGGGCTCACGTCGAGTGAGGTACAGCGTTTCGGTGACCCTTCCGATGTCGTGATTCGAGCTCAGGTACCACCGGGAGAGGAGGAAGACTTCGGCCGACGGATCGAAGCCCAGCTGAGACAGTCCCCCGAGCTGCAGGATCGGTCGTTCACCGTCGTCCGCACCGAAGCGGTCGGGCCGAAGATCGGGGCCGAGCTCAAGGGCCAGTCGGCGCGCGCTATCCTCTACGCCTTGATCCTCATCCTGATCTACATCGCCATCCGATTCGAGCCGAAGTTCGGAGTCGCGGCGGTGATCGCGACGCTTCACGATGTGATCCTATCGATCGGTGCTTTCTCGCTGACCGACAAGGAAATCTCGCTGGCGGTGGTAGCTGGTTTCCTGACGATCATCGGCTACTCACTCAACGACACCATCGTGGTGTTCGACCGTATTCGTGAGGATCTCCGATCGATGCGGCGTGAGCCTTATGAGACGGTCGTCAATACGGCTGTCAACCAGACCTTGTCCCGGACGGTCATCACCTCCGGAACAACGCTGGTCGTCGTTCTGTTCCTGTTCTTCATGGGCGGCGGCGTGATCCACGATTTCGCATTTGCGCTACTGATCGGCGTCGCCATCGGGACGTATTCGTCGATCTTCATCGGTGCGCCGCTGCTGGTCGAGTGGAAGCGTTGGATCGAAGATCGGGGTGGTACGACTCCACCATCAAAGACCAAGAAGAAGCCTCAGACCGCATCGCGGGCGTGACCGCGCCGGCCTACTTCGACACTCACTGTCATCTCCAGGATCCGGCATTCTCCGACGACCGGGCTGCAGTGCTCGCACGCGCGAGAGCGGCTGGAGTCTCGGAGATCGTCGCGATCGCCTCAAGCCCGGCCGACGCAGAGGAAGCGAGAGCGCTAACCGGCGAGGCCACCGATCCCATGCTCTGGTTCACCGCTGGGCTGCATCCACACGAAGCCTCGGTCTGGGAACCGGCCACTAAGCAGGCGATCGAGCGGCTGCTCGACGCAGGTGCGGTTGCGGTCGGCGAGATCGGCCTCGACTACCACTACGACAATAGCCCCCGGGAGATGCAGCGCCGCGCGTTTGCCGAACAGCTGGCGTTGGCCTGCAAGTGGGATCTGCCGGTGATCGTCCACTCGCGCGACGCCGAGGATGACACGCTGGCGGCACTGGCCGAGTCGGACATCGCCCCGAACCGCGTCGTCCTGCATTGCTTCAGCAGCTCGAAGCGGATGCTTGATTGTGGTGTCGAGCGCGGGTACTACGTTTCGTTCTCGGGCATGATTACGTTTCGATCGTTTCCGGCCGCCGAGCTCGTGCCGAGGGTCCCCGAGGAGCGGTTGCTGGCCGAAACCGACGCGCCGTACCTAGCGCCCATTCCTCACCGAGGCCAACGCAACGAACCGGCCTACGTGGTCGAGACGGTGGTCGCGCTGGCGGAGTTGCGCGGCGCCGATGCGGGCCACATGGCGGATCGAACACGACGCAACGGGTTCGCCTTTTATCGCCTCGCGCGGCGGGATTAGTGAGCTTGTATCGGCTGGACCGTAGGTCTAGATTTTCGGGTGCCACTCGCGGAAAGGAGATCAGGTGAAAACAGTTCACGCCATCGCCGAGCTGTTTGGACGCTCGCCGTTTGGACCACTCGTTCGCCACACCCAGAAAGTCCACGAGTGCGTTCGGGAGGTGAAGCCACTGATCGATGCCTTTTTGCGAAACGACTACGACGAGGTCGAGCGGCTTTACAGCCGGATCTCGGACCTTGAGCACGAGGCCGACAACATCAAGCGCGAGATCCGAACCCATCTTCCGAAGTCGCTTTACCTACCGGTCAATCGTGCTGACATGCTCAAGTACCTCAAGGAACAAGACGCGATAGCGGACACAGCCGAGGACATAGCGGTCCTCTTGACGATCCGACGCACCGATATTCCAGCCGCACTACACGGCGAGATCCTGCTACTCACAGACAAGGTCATCGAGACAAGCGATCTGCTCGTCAAAGCGGCCAGCGAGTTGGAACGCTTGCAAGAGTCCGTGTTCGGTGGCAAGGACGCGCAACGAGTGGCTGAGCAGATCGCGCGGGTCAATCAAGGCGAATACGAGGCCGACAAGGTCCAAACGCAGGTGTCACGTCATCTGTACGAGGTCGAGGATGAGCTGGACCCGATATCGGCCTACTTCACCATGAAACTCTTCCGGCTCCTGGGAGAGATCGCCAACCACGCAGAGAACACCGGGGACAGCCTGGACATGATGCTGTCCA
>DAOWHI010000133.1 GCA_030641505.1 Gemmatimonadota bacterium
ACCATAACTCTTGATCGTCTTGCATGGTTCGGGTAAAGTGAGACACCCCCCGAAGAAGACCCTTTTCAGTCGCTGACAGAGACTGATCTAGGGAGAACCGGTTAGTTCACCCCGTCGCTTGGGAAACATTGGAGGGAGTCCTGACAATGCTCTCTGTCGTCTTGCCGGCCTACAACGAGGCCGCTTGTCTGGGTGAACTGCTGGAGCGAATCAGCCGCGTCGTTGCTGCCGCTGTAAAGGAATACGAAATCGTGGTTGTAGATGACGGGTCTACCGACGAAACACTCGCGGTAGCCGAGGCCGCGGCGAAGCGCCTTCCGGTCCGTCTCGTTCGGCATCCGCGAAACCTTGGGTATGGTCGCGCCCTGCGGTCGGGATTCGAGGCCGCACTAGAACGGGGCGACATCGTGGTGACTTTGGATGCCGACGACTCGCACGGGCCAGAATTGATCCTCTCGATGGTCGAGCGTCTGAACGAGGGGAACGACCTCGTCATCGCTTCACGTTTTGCCAGTGGCGGTCGTGAGGTAGGGGTGCCACGATTTCGGCGGTTGCTGAGTCGATCTGCCGCACTCGTCGGACGTGTGGTGTTCCGGATTCCAGGGGTGCGCGATTACACATCGGGCTACCGAGCTTATCGATCCTCATTGCTTGCTCGGTTGGTTCAACCGGCTGAGGGACCAGGCCTCCCGGGCGAAACCGGGTTCGCTGCGGGGCTCGAGCTCCTGCTGGGCGCGGCCGCACTACGAGCCCCAATCGCTGAGGTCCCACTCGTGCTCAGGTACGATCGCAAGCAGAGCAAGAGCCGTCTTCAGTTGAGGCGGGCTCTCCCGCGCTACTTCAGCCTGATGTTGAGGCACGCAGTGCAGACGCCGCCCGTGCACACGGGCACAGACGAGTAACGATGTCAGAGCTGAAGTTGGGGGATGTTCTCGTGATCGGCGGGGGGATCGCTGGGCTCGCCTCGGCTCACGCGCTGCTCCGCGCGGGGGCAAAGGTCACGGTGCTTGAAGCCACGTCATCCTTTGGTGGCCTCGGGACGACGTTTCGGTATCGTGAGCACGATCTGGATTGTTTTTATCATGTCGTCTTGCCCACCGATGAGCACCTGATTCGACTGTGTTCGGAGCTCGGTCTTCAGGACCGGCTGTACTGGAGAGAGGCATCGCTCGGGTTCATGTATCGACGTCGCCTGTACCCGCTGAGCGGTCCGGGTGATCTACTGCGTTTTGGCGCGGTACCATTGTGGGACAGGCTGCGACTTGGGCTCACCGCCGTGTACGCCGCTCACTTCGCCCGATCAAAAGGGCTCGACGGGATCACCGCCGAAACGTGGCTAGCTCGACTTTCGGGAAAGCGGGCGTTCGGCCGTCTGTGGAAACCTCTCCTGGAGGCGAAATTCGGCACCGCCTACAGCCAAATCCCCGCCCTCTGGTACTGGGCGAGCTTTAGGCGCGAGAAGGGAACAGGTCCTGAGGTCAAGGGCTACCCGCGGTTCGGCTACCATGGACTGACCGGCGCTCTGGTTTCCTCTCTTAAGGAACGCGGCGGCCTGTTGTTAGAGAACACGCCGGTCGAGAGGCTAGAGCTCGATTCCGATGATCTGCCGATAGTCACGACCGTGGGTGGGAAACAGCGATATGACCGTGTCGTCAGTACGGTGCCGCTCGTTCAACTGCGGCATATCTGCGGGAACGGAAAACTCGGCGACCGGTTGGCCCACGCTGATCCGGGTATCGACTACCAAGGAGTGATGAACGTCCTTGTACTACTCGACCGGTCATTGACATCGCACTACTGGATGCCGATTGTCGAAAGCGAGGTCCCTTTCGATGGAGTCGTGGAAACTACCTGTGTGCTCGATCTGGAAGACACCGGTGGGCATCACTTAGTGTACTTGTTGAACTACGTACACCGGGACGACCCGTTGTTCAACCGCGAGCCGGACCGAGTGATCGACGAGTATGTCGACGCCTTATTGAAGCTTTTCCCCGACCTCAGCCGCGACTCCATAAGGGCGAGCTTCCTGTTCAAGGCACCGTTTGTCGAGCCACTTTACTCGCCGGGATACGGAAGCCGGAAACCGCCAGCCGAGCTGGTGCCGGGCCGAGTGTATCTGGCAACCACCGCTCAGGTGTACCCAAGGGTTACTTCTTGGAACAGTTCCACCGCGGTCGCCGAGGAAGCTGTGAATCAGATGTGCCAAACCGTGGAGCAGATCTCATGAGGCTCGTGGGTCTGTCGATCGACGTTGATTCGGTGGCCAGCCATCTGGAGGGCTACGGTTTCGAGCGCCCCGCAGATGACGGGGCTGCATACCGCGCAGCGGTGCCGCGGATCATGAATCTCCTCGACTCTTTCAGTGCGAGGGCGACGTTCTTCCTGATCGCCGACGAGGCGCGCCATCATCCCGATGTAGTGCGTCGAATCGTCGCCCGGGGTCACGAGGTGGCCAGTCATTCCATGACTCACCGGTTGCCCTTCGCGCAACTCGCACCACCTGACTTGAGGCTTGAGGTGCGAGGATCCAAAACCTTGCTGGAAGGGCTAACCGAAAGTCGAGTGAGCGGGTTTCGGGCGCCCAGTTGGGATGGCAATGAGGCGCTGCTCAACGAGTTGGCAGCGGCCGGGTACCGTTATGACAGTTCCACGTACCCATCGATCTTGCAGCCGTTACTAAGAGTCGCTGTCGCCAGACGAAGTGTTTCCGAACCACATGGCGCGCGACGTGTATCGTGGCGTTCTGTGCTGGGATCGACCCGACCACATCTCGAGCTCGCTGATGGACAATCGATCGTGGAGGTTCCGATGTGTACAACGCCGTTTCTACGGCTGCCATACTATCACACGCTGCGATTAGCGCTGCCTGGAATCGTGTTTGGGTTCATTCGCCGGCTCGCACACATGCGGCGCAAGTGGGTTTGGTATCAACTCCATGCGGTTGACGTTCTCGGGCTCGAGGAAGACGGGCTCGATCCGCGTATCGTGCGTCACCCTGGTATGAAGCACAGTCTCGAGAAGAAGCTGGAGCTGATAGCGGCAGAGGTTCGAATGCTTGGCCGATGCGGCAGCGTCGTCCCCTTGAGAAAACTGGTTGATGCATCATTTGGAGCCCAGCTCCAGGCTGCGGATCAACTGTTGGCTGAGCGCGTATGAGTACTGACGTCGTACTCCCTAGCGAGCGTGACGCGAGCGGCCGGAGTTTTGGTCCCGAGGAACGCACGCTGCTCCTCGAGGTGCTCGAAAGCGGCGTCCTCTTCGGTCCCAACGGCACGAAGGTTCGGGCGTTTGAAGCGGAAATAGCGGCTCTTCTCGGGACACGCTTTGCGCGGGCTGTATCATCGGGGTCCGCGGCGGTACACACGGCGCTCGCCGCGCTCGACATCGGTCCAGGCGAAGAGATCATTACCACACCGATCACCGATATGGGAGGGATCTCGCCGATCCTATATCAGGGTGCGATTCCGGTCTTTGCGGATGTGGATCCGGAAACGCTCAACATCACTGCGGAGACCGTGGCTCAGAAGATCTCGAATCGGACCCGGGCAGTCATCGTCACGCATCTGTTTGGCAACCCGTGTGACATGGATCCGATCATGAAGTTGGCCACCGAACGCGACATCGTTTTGCTGGAGGATGCAGCTCAGGCGTATCTGGCGGAGTATCGCGGCCGGTACATAGGGACATTTGGCCGGATAGCGGCTTTTAGTCTGCAGCAAACCAAGCAGATCACGTGTGGTGAAGGCGGCTTTGTGGCTACTGACTCGGACAGGCTGGCGAGGCGCGCCCGGGTATGGGCCGACAAGGGTTGGAACTATGAATCGGAGGCGCCGGACCATGAGTTCTTGGGTCTCAACTATCGCATGTCAGAGCTTCAGGGAGCGGTCGCACTAGCCCAAGTCAGAAAGCTCACCGCGATGGTGGAGCACCGCGTGCGGGTGGCTGAGATACTGCGCCAGAGATTGGATGGGGTAGCCGGGGTGCGGCCGGTGCCGGTCTTGGACCACGCGGTTGCCACCTACTGGCGTTTCCCGCTGCTCGTGGATTCCGAAATCGTGCCCGGTGGGCCCGCCGCGTTGGCTGGCGAGCTCAAGTCGTTGGGTGTCTGGAGCACTCCCAACTATATCCGCTACCCAGCGTTCATGTGCCGTCAGTTCCGAGAGCGGGTGACGTTCGGACAATCCGACTATCCGTACTCGCTGCATGGCGACTATCCGCAAGAGAGGCTCGACGATTTTCCAGGTTGCAAAACGGGTTTGGCGAGCGTTCTGGTGCTCCCCTGGACCGAACGCCACAACGAGACACACGCGGCATTCATCGCGGAACGGGTCACCGAAGCGATAGACCGACTGGTGCAAGACTCGAGTCGCCCGCCGGGACGATCGGGTTGAGCACCACCGATAAGACCGTGATCGTGATTCCTGTACTCAACGAGAGCGAGGCGATCGACCCGCTTTTCCAGAAGATCGTGGCGCTAGTGGAAACACATCGTGATATGTACCGCGTGGTCGTCGTCGACGGCGGTTCAACCGATGGCACACTGGATCGCGTGGTCGAGTTTCAGGACCGAGTACCCATCGAGATCGTGACTCTGGAGCCGGGCTTGGGACTTGGCGACGCGCTCGATGCTGGACTCACTCGCGCAGTCGACGGAGCGGATGTGGTGGTCACGATGGACGGTGACAACTCGCACGATCCAAGATTGATCGTTGAAATGCTCGACCGAGTACGTGCGGGGCGAGACGTCGTCGTGGCATCTCGTTTCGCACCGGGTGGTGCCGAGATCGGAGTTGCCTTTCATCGGCGGTTGCTAAGCCACGCGGCAAGTCGATTCCTGCGCACGGTTTTGCCATTCCCACCAGTGCGCGACTATTCGAGTGGCTTCCGTGCCTACCGAGCAAAGACGCTGGCCGAGATACGGTCGGTCCGCGGGCGCT
>DAOWHI010000033.1 GCA_030641505.1 Gemmatimonadota bacterium
CCTGCGGATCGGTGGCCCGGTAGTACCGCCCACCGGTCCGCGCCGCGATCTGTTGTAGTGTCTCCTCGTCTATGCGGACGACGACGCGCACGTAGCGCCGTCCGAAGCGCGGGTCTTCGAGCAGATACGGTGCCTCCCCGGTCGTGCCGACACCGATCGTGTATACGCGCACCCCGAGCGCGCGGGCGGTCTCGGCGGCGGTCAGCGGATCTACCTGACCGGCGTTGTTGACGCCATCGGTTAACAAGATCGCGACCTTGCTTCGAGCATCCGATGCGCGCAAGCGGTTGACCGACGTGGCCAGCGCCGTGCCGATCGCGGTGCCCTCGGCGAGGCCGCCTATTGTCACTCGACCGATTGCCTCAGCGAGTGCGCCGTGATCGAGCGTCAGCGGTGTCTGGGTGACCGCTTGGCCGGCAAACGTCACCAACCCGATACGGTCTGACGAACGCCCACCGATGAAATCGGCGGCGGCTTGCTTGGCAACCTCGAGCCGGTTCCGAGGCTGGAAGTCCTCGGCCTTCATGCTGCCTGAAGCGTCGATCGCGAGCACGATATCGACACCCGATGTCGTTAACGGCTTGCCAGCGGCGAGCTCTTGCGGCCGTGCCATCGCCACCACGCAGCCGACGAATGCGAGCGTACGCAGTAGTCCAGGCATCGCTCGCAACCGCTGTCGCCAGCTCTGGGGCAACGCACCGACCGTCGCCAGAGCGGGCAGGACAAGCGCCCGCCGGGGGTTACGGCGGTGCCAATACCACGCCAACGGGACCCCCAACAGAAGCAGTAGCCAAGCCGGGCTGGCGAGCGTCCAGTTCCCAAAGCTCAGTGGTACGGGGTTCACGACGCCACCGCCTCCTCCACCTCGGGGATCTCTGGCGCCTCCCGGGTCTGCTCCAGCCGATCGACGCATTCGAGCCCGGCGCTCGCCAGACGCGGTACCTCACCCGGTTCCGGGGCGAGGCGTGCAAACTTTGCTAGATCGATGGCCGAGAGCAGTGAAGCCAACGCGGGACGAATCGACTGCCAACGTTCGGGCAGCGCCGGTAGCAGCTCAAACGTGGTTCGCTCTCTGGCCGACACCGCCCACCCGCTGGCCAGGTACTCTCGCACAACCTCACCGATTTCTGTTGCCGCAGCGATGCGGCGAGCCGAGGTCGGTGGCTCCGCCTGCAGCGACTGAAGTTGCCGCCGAGCGATCCGGTAGGCGTCCGGCCGCAACTTCGGCAGCTCGTCCACTTGATCGCGTCGACGCCACCACCACCACGCCAACAGCGCGAGCGCGACTAACAATGCGAGGAGGATCCAAAACCACATGGGAATCCCACCGTTGACCCACAGCGGCTTGATGTCCGCCAACAGCGTGTCACCCGGCGCCAACACTGAAGCCACCTGTATCGTGTCGGCATAGACGGGCACGCGCAGCGTGTCGCCCTCTGCTGTCGCAACCCCAGCCTCTACCGTGGGCAACACGAACGATCCTGGGCGAAAGAGCGCCACTCTGAGCCTCAGCTGACCGTCTTGGCGGGCACTCTCCAACACCGCAAGCTCGGGACGCTCGCCGTAGGCTTCGACTAGCGTCTCGGGTAACAGATAATGGCCCCCTGGGCCACTGGTTTGAACCGTCACCCAAACCGCGTCACCGACGGTCAGGCTGTCGCCAGCGATATCTGCTCCCGGTGGATCCGGAACCACATGGATACGAACCGCCGACGGTTCAGCCTCCTGTGCAGCGACCCCGATCGGCTGAGCAGCCACCACCAACGCCAAAACCAGTGGCCAGCGGCTCATCGTTTCCTCGCTCTCAGTGGCCGTCCCCGCCGCCGCTCACGACGCTCGAAGAACCGCCTCAACGGCTGGACGTAGTCAGCCAGGGTGTCGATCGGCACGATGTCCACACCGGCCTTTTGAAAAATCTGCTTACGGTCGGTTTCCACCCGTTCGGCCGCCATCGCGTACGCCTCACGAACGCGCGGCGAACCGGTATCGAGCCAACGGCGCTCACCCGTCTCCGGCTCGACGACTTCGATCAGTCCGACATTCGGCAGCTCGTGATCACGGCGATCGGCAAGCGTCAGCGCTACCACGTCGTGGCGAACCGCCAGGGCCGCCAGCGGTCGCTCGAAGCCCGTATCGAGAAAATCCGAGAGTAGGAAGACCACGCTGCGGCGATGAAGCACGCGGGAAAGAAACTCGATCGCTCCCGCGAGGTCCGTACCGCGCGATGGAGGATCAAACGACAAGATGTCGCGTACCAGTCGCAGTACGTGGGTCTTCCCCTTGCGCGGTGGGATGTACCGCTCGATCCCTTCCGCGAACAGCAACGCGCCCGCACGGTCGTTGTTACGATTGGCAGCCAACCCGAGCACTGCGCCCACCTCGGCCGCGCGCTCGCGCTTTAGCGCACCCTGGGTCCCAAATCGTGTCGAAGCGCTACCATCGACCGCCAGAATCACCGTCAGCTCGCGCTCCTCGACGAATTGCTTGACGTATGGAGTGCCGCGCCGCGCGGTCACGTTCCAGTCGATAGCTCGTACATCATCCCCGGGTTGGTACTCACGCACATCGGAAAACTCCACACCCCGTCCCTTGAAGACGCTGGTGTACTCTCCCGAGAAGATGTCGTTGACGAGGTGTCGGGTTTGGATCTCTAGCAGCCGGACCGTCTTGGCCAGCTCCGAGACACTCACGGCACGTCGAGGTGCTCCAGCAACCGATCCAGGACGGAGTCGGGGTCGACTTCCTCCGCCTCCGCCTCGTAGGTCAGCAGGAGCCGGTGCCGCAAGACGTCGCGAGCTACGGCCTTTACGTCGTCGGGGACGACGTAGCCGCGACCGTTCAGGAAGGCACGCGCCTTGGCAGACTTGGTGAGAAATATCCCGGCTCGGGGCGAGCCGCCATACGCGATCCAGGGCTCGAGTTCCTCGAGCCCGAAACGGGCTGGATAGCGGGTCGCCTCGACCAAGTCGAGGATATAACCGAGAACTTTGTCATCAATGTACAGACCCGCGATTACCTCGCGCGCGTGAAGGATCTCTTGAGGTCCGATCACCGGGCGTACGTTCGGTGTTTCAATGGCTGTCATCCGCTCGATGATCTGGCGCTCGTCCTCACGTGGCGGATACCCAACTCTGAGCTTGAGCATAAACCGATCGACCTGCGCTTCCGGCAATGGGTACGTGCCCTCGTGTTCGATCGGGTTCTGAGTAGCCAGGACCAGGAACGGCGTCTCGAGTCGATAGGTAGTCTCACCAAGCGTCACCTGCCTTTCTTGCATCGCCTCGAGCAAGGCCGACTGCACCTTTGCCGGTGCGCGATTGATCTCATCAGCCAGCAGGAGATTGGTGAACACCGGTCCGCGGTGGACATCGAACTCGCCACGTTGGGGATGATAGATCGTGGTACCAACGAGGTCGGCCGGTAGCAGATCGGGGGTGAACTGGATGCGCTGAAAATCGCAGTCGATGGCGCCGGCCAACGATCGTACGGCGAGTGTCTTGGCCAACCCGGGGACGCCCTCGAGAAGCACGTGGCCATCCGCCAGCAAACCGATCAACAGCCCGTCCAGCAATTCGCGCTGGCCGACGACGACCCGCGAGATCTCTTCTAGCAGGGTCGACGTGAACGCATTCTCACGAGCGATCCTGGCGTTCGCCTCAGCCAGCGTGGCGGTGGTCTCGTATGCGGGCTCCGTCTGCGTCATACGTCCTCTCAATACCGGAGTGGTGACGGCAAAGTTCCTGGTCGGCCGCGTATCCTGCCGAGATCAATGAAGATAGAAAGTCGTCGATTCCATACGCCACCCACCCGAAATACACCTCGCGGTGACCGTTCCGAGCCGATCGGTGCGATAGACGTTGGCATCGACGCGCTCGAGGCGCTCCAGAACCTCAATGTGCGGATGGCCGTGGCGGTTGAGTCCGCCCACCGACACGACCGCGGCGGCCGGCTGCACGCGAGCGAGCCAACGCTGCGTCGTCGAGTGCCGACTGCCATGGTGGCCAACGTGCAAGAGATCAGCTCTCAGCGAGTCGCCAAGGGCCGTGACCAGCGCCTTCTCAGCTCGCTCACCGATGTCTCCGGTCAACAGCACGCGACACCCACCATAGCTCATGAGCAACACGATCGATGCATCGTTGGCAGATGTCGCCGACCCGTAGGGATCACCCGGCACCCAGTCTCCCTCCGGGTGCAGTACATCACCGCTAACTGGTCCCTGTTGCAACCGACTCGGAGCCCTCAGTTGGATCGCCGCAGTCGTCGGGCGACTCCCGACGGTAGCGAGCAGACGTATATACGCCGGGTTGTCGCCGACTGCTGCGGCGCTTCCCCAACGCTCGACTCGAACACCATCGACCACGCTAGCTGCGCCGCCTACGTGATCGAGATCGGGATGCGTAGAGATCAACCACTGCAGCCGATCGATTCCGCGGGCCCGCAGGTATGGCAACACCACGCTGCGCCCCGCATCACCATGCGGGTATGCCGGCCCAGCGTCGACGAGCCACGTTGCTCCGTCCGGAAAGTGGATCACGATGGCGTCGCCCTGCCCGACATCGAGCCACTTCACCTCCCAACTAGACGGTACTTGCCGATGACCGGTTAAAGACAGCACCAGGACCAAAGCGGACACGCTCCAGCCCGCTAGCGGGCGGCGCCGGAGCAGCAGCGCGGCGGCAGCGAGCAGCCCGGCGAGCAAAGTGATCGCCCACGCCATAGAACCTGGCACCCAAACCGAGAAGCCCGACGCCACACCAACCACCGCTGCCTCTAACAGCCCCAGCGCTATCGAAGCCGTCGCCGCGAGTGGGCCGGCTGCGCCTCCCAAGCCGACCGCGTCGGCCAACAGCGCTAACCAAGCGAGTGGCAATCCGACCGCGGCAAGCGGGACCGCCACCGGGTTGACGAGAAACCCGGCCGGGGCCAGCCAGCCGAATGCAGTCAATTGAACCGGCAGTGTGCCCAACCCAGCGGCGCCGGTCGCGACAACCGACGCGACGACCCCACGTCCAACGGCGGCCAGCACGCCTGACGAACGTCGGGACCGAAGGGCGCGCGCCGCCCCCGTGCCCCATATCAACAGGCCAGCCACCGCGCCAAACGACAGCGCGAATCCGAGATCGAAGAGATCTAGCGGGCGC
>DAOWHI010000290.1 GCA_030641505.1 Gemmatimonadota bacterium
ATAAGCTGCTCGCCACGTGGGCGGAGCAGGTGCCGCCTGACTTCCGGTTCGCGATCAAGGCGTCGCGCCGCATCACCCACAAGAAGTGTCTCAAGGACGCTGAGGAAGAGACCGAGTACCTGACACGCACCGTGTCGACGCTCGGGGATCGGCTCGGCGTGATCCTGTTTCAGTTGCCGCCCTACTTGAAGAAGGGCGTCGACCGACTGGAGGGGTTTCTGGCCCAACTCCCGAAAGGGACCCGCGCCGCGTTCGAGTTTCGCCACCCATCGTGGTACGAGGACGAAGTCTTCGAGAAGCTCGGCGCCGCCGGCGCTGCCCTCTGCATCGCCGAGGCGGGCGGTGAAGCCGACGCGCCCAACGTCGCCACCGCTGATTGGGGTTACCTACGGCTGCGGCGTACCGATTACAGCGACGAAGATCTCGCCGCGTGGGCCGAGCGGGTCCGATCCCACCCGTGGTCGGACGCGTTTGTGTTCTTCAAACATGAGGACGAAGCGGCTGGGCCGGCTTTCGCCAAGCGGTTCCTGGAACTCAGCGGTAGCTGAGGGACACGGAGCGAACGCTCAGAATAGGGCCGCCAGCCGCTCACGTGCGAGCTGCCGAAACAAAACCCATCCGGTGACGATGGCAACCGCTGCCAACGCGAGACCCCATCCCCACTCGAGCAACAACAGCTTGCCGGACCCGAAGAGCGCGGCGTAGACGAACACGACGCTGAGCACCCACATCCTAACTCCGTAGCGAAGCCCGCCGGGAGACGGAGCAACGTCGCCGGCGACATCACGCACCGGACCCCACCACCCGGGCGGCCGTACGCGACGGTAGAACTCGACCAGTTTTTCCATCGCCACTGGCGGCGTCAGAAACGTGACGCTGACCCATACGATCGTCGAGCCGATCAGATTGAGCGTGACCTTGGCGGCGAACGGGAACGTCGGGCCGCCCCACTTGGGGCTCATGCCGAGCGCGAACCCGATGCCGGCCGACGCGATCATGGCAGCGATCTCACTCCATGCGTTGACCCGCCACCAGAACCAGCGCGCGATGTACACCAGTCCGATTCCGGCGCCCAACGTCAGCAACAAGAGGAACAGCTGCGAGATCGAGTCGGCGAAGAAGCTGATCGTGATGCCGACCGCCAGCGCCAGCCCCGAAGCCAGCCGACCGGCGGTCACGTAGTGGCGCTCTGAGCGATCCCGGACCAGGAACGGCCGGTAGAGATCGTTCACCAGATACGCCGCCGATAGGTTGATGAACGACGTCAGCGTCGACATGAACGCCGCTACCAGCGAGGCCAGCATGAGGCCTAAGAGACCAACCGGCAGGAAGTCGACCATCGCCCTTGGGTACGCCATCTCGGGGTCGGCGATGTCGGGGTATAGCAGCAACGAGGCCAGCGCGACGAGGATCCAGGGCCACGGCCTGAGCGCGTAGTTGGCGATCTGAAACCAGAGCGTCGCCAGCACCGCCGCGCGCTCGTCCTTCGACGCCGCCATCCGCTGGATGACGACAGCCCCGCCGTCGGCGTTCTTGTTGGCCCACCACTGGATCGTGATGAGTACCAGAAACGTCGCCAACGCCGTCCCCGACCACCCCAGCGGCCCGTCCCACACACTTCCGGACTGCGCCGCGTCTAGCGGCGGCAGAAACGCCAACGCGTCGCCGTGACCGGCGACATGGAGTTGCGCAACCATTGCATCCAAGCCGCCCACCGCATCGACGACGAACACCGCTAACACCACCGCACCGACCGTAGCCAGAGCGAACTGCACCAGATCCGTCACGACCACGCCCCACAAGCCCGCCAGCATCGCGTACGCCAGCGTCAAGCCAGCGGCAAACAGCGTTGCCGTCAACGGGCCGATGTCGAATACCGCCCCGAAAACCTTGACCATCGCCAGCGTCACCCAGGCCATGGTTAGGCAGTTCGCGTACAGCGTCATGTAGACGGCCCGAATGCCGCGCAGCGCGGCCGCCGGTCGACCCGAGTACCTGAGCTCGGTGAGCTCGACGTCGGTCATGACCTCCGAGCGCCGCCACAGTTGCGCGAACACGAATGCCGCCAGCATCCCGCCGATCGCCAGGCACCACCAGATCCAGTTGCGCTGGATGCCCTGCGTTCGGACCCAGCCGGTGACGACCAGCGGGGTGTCGACCGAGAACGAGGTCGCGACCATCGACGTGCCCGCCAACCACCACGGCAGGTTGCGCCCGGATACGAAGAACTCTTGTGTCGATGAGCTGGCGCGCCGAACGAAGTACAGGCCGACCACCAGCGTAAACGCGAAGTACAGTGCCAAGACCGCCCAGTCGATCCAGTGGAGTTGGGCGAAGAAGCTGGCTACGCTCACCCGTTAGCCTGAGATCCTGAGCCGTTGTCCGATTTCGATGTGGTTACTGTCTGGGATGTCGTTGAGGGCGATGAGCACGGTCACCGTGGTGCCGTGTCGCACGGCGATCAAGCTCAACGTGTCGCCCCGTTGGACGGTGTAGTAGCGCGGCCCGTCCCCTTCCACCGTGCGTACCCGCTGCCCGCTGCGGCCCGCCACCGCCGAGGCGAGCTGCGCCGGCGCTTCCTCGACCAATTCCGGTGGAACCCGTAGCTCGAAGCCGCCGGGCACGTTGCGCCTGCCGCGGGCGACCGCATTGGTGAGCGAGGGGTTCAGCTGCCACAGACGCTCGGATTCGACGCTGATCGCCGTGGCAACGTCAGCGAGCTTCATCGAGGTCGGCACCTCGATGGTCTCGAACTCCAACGCATCGTACGGATCGAGCGGGCCGAAGTAGTGCTCCGTATTGTCGACGACCTCGAGCGCAGCCAGAAACTCCGGGTAGAAGTTCTTGGACGCGAACTTGAACCGCGGCCCATCGTAATGGATGCGGATCGTCATGTAGTCGTCGCTCCCCACTTCGCGGACGGCACGTTTCATTCCCGCCAGACCGTGGTTGTACGCAGTCAACGCGAGCGGCCAACTCCCAAGCACCTCGTAGTTGTGCTTGAGCAACCGCGCCGCGCCACGAGCCGCCATGATGGGGTCGAAACGCTGATCCACCGTTCGGCCGACCTTCATATACAGCCGTCCTGTCGATGGCATGAACTGCCAAACGCCGCCCGCGCCAACCGACGACCGAGCCTCCAGGTTGAACGTCGTCTCGATCATCGGCAGCCACGCGATCTCACGCGGTACTTCCTCGTCGTCGAGGACGGCGATGATGTGATCGTGGTACTGCCCCTCGCGCAACAGCCCCTCTCGGAACGGCTCCTTGAGGCCGCGCTGCATGCGGATTCGATCGGCTGCTCTACGCCACCGCTCGGGACCCGCACCCGAACCGAACGCGTTGTACACGTCGCGGTACTCCCCGGCGAGTGTGCGCGGATCGGGATTTCGCTCCGCCAGATCGAGCAGGATGTCGCGGATGTGCGCCTTGAGCGCTTTTTGCTCTTTCTGGTTGGCCTTCCGGATCGCGTCATCGTCGGACTTCTCCTGCGGAACGACCCGGTAAATGATGCTCAGGTCGTCGCGATCGTGGGCCACGATCTCGTCCTCGCTCCATACGGCGAAAACGTTTTTCCAAAACTCGATCGTTGGACGCAACCCGTGCGGGCTCGGGAAAGAGTTGGTGTGTTGACTGAACGCCGGAGTCATACCAAACGACACCACCGACATGGAGATCGCGATGACGGCGATGCGCATTGCCCGGAGGAGATAGAGGATCATCGGTACATGCATGCAGCTACCCGCTGATACGCAAAACCCTAGCCAGATGTTCACGTTTACTACAGGATCTGTAAGGGCAGGCGGCCTGAGGCTGGCCGCGTCCCTCGGAGGAACGCTAGCGCCGCCCGCTGGCTCGACGGATCCTCGCCGTACGCCCACACGACTCGGGATGGGGCCCGAACCTGGGCTAGAATATGTGGACTCGAGAAAATCAACAAGACCGAGTCGCGATCCGGCCCACAGACAGCGCGGACCGCATGGCTGCCGAGCTCGGATAATCCGTGGCGTCCCTTGGACGCTCGAATCGGGCTAAATACGGCGCACGCGCTAGGCCCATTCGAGGCGCGACGCTCGGCTTCGGCGATCTTCTCCCGGGTCCGTTCTTCGCCTTCCGTGGTATCGACGATCATCATTCGATCGCTTGCCTCAGGCGCCAACCATTCGGCAAGGCGCACCTCGTCGGGCTGGATCTCACCATCGAGAACAACGGTCCACTGAGCTTGATCGGGCCAAGTGGGATCTGTTGGCGGGCTGGACGGATTGGCGGTGATCGCACTAGCGGCCACGCGGTCGGCGAGCGCGACGGGATCGGAGACGCCGCTGACGAATTCGTGACGCAAGACCCAGAGCTTGAGACGCAACAAGCGTGCAGCGGCTCGTTCGCACCGCTGGCGGTCGATCCGACCGTCCTCGATGGCCGAAACCAGCCCCTGTTGAACGGTAATCGGGTCGGGCGGATAGAGAAGCCAATCGACTCCCGCCGCGAGCGCCCGATGAGCGGCCGCTTCCGGCGCCTCGCCCGCCACCGCCCCCATCATGAGCGCATCCGAGCAGATCACGCCATCAAATCTCCACTCGCGTTTTAGAAGCTCGTTGACCGCCGTCGAGAACGTCGCCGGTCGTTCTTGACCATCTGGCTCCAGCGCCGGAAACGCTACATGAGTCGTCATTACGATCCGCGCACCGGCCTGGAGGCCGGCGCGAAACGGGACCCAATCGATGGTCTCGAGTTCGTCGCGTGTGGCGTGGCAGACCGGCAGCGTGTGGTGGCTGTCGGTCGTCGTCCGGCCGTGACCGGGAAAGTGTTTGACCGCCGCCGCCACGCCCACCGACTGAAGTCCTTCCACCGTGGCGGCAACGATCGCTGCGACTCGCCCAGGTTCGTCGCCGGCCGCACGCGTGCCCACGATCGGATTGGTCGGCTCGATCGCCAAATCGGCCACCGGCGCGAAATCGACGTGAAAGCCGTGCGCTCGAAGTTCGGTGCCGATCGCGGCGCCAACCGCTTCGGCCAACGCAACGTTGTCGGCCGCCCCGAGCGCCATTAGCGGCGGGAAAACGGTGCCGTCCGCAGGAAACTGCTGGCCGAACCCGCGCTCGAAGTCGCCGGTTACGAGCAACGGGACGGGAGATCCTCGCTGCGCCTCGGCCAATAGATCAGCGACCGCCTCGAGTTGCCCACCAAATACGATCACCGCGCCCCAGCCGCACGCCTCGAGGTCGGCAAGAAAACGATCGTGCGTTTCTCGGTCGCCGTCGTAGTCACGCAGCGCCACGCAGATCAACTGACCGGCTAGCGCCTCGGGCGAGAGCTCGGCCGGGTCCGGAAGCGCGCTTGTGCTCACTCGTCTGTTGGCGGAGGAAGGGTCAGCTTCCCACACCGCACCGCGTGCTTGGCGCCGGTCGCGGATGGGAGATTGACTGCTCGCCCGAGCGCGCTCTCGTAGGCCAGGATCGCGAACGCGATCGCTTCCTTCAGGTCGCCGTCCACGCCGCGTTCTTCGATCGCGATCACCCTGCGCGGCAGACAGCGCTCGGCGAGCCCGTACATGAGCGCAGCGTTCTTGCGGCCGCCGCCGGAGACGAGAATCACGGCGTCCTCGGGCACCGACGCCGTACCCGCGGAGCCCTCGAGCGCAGCAGCCACGCTTTCAACGGTCAGCGCCGCAGCGGTGGCCATACGCTCATCGATCTCGTCCGTCGAAAGGCCCTCCAGCGGCGCGAAGTGACGCTCGACAAATGGTGTTCCAAACGCTTCGCGTCCTGTCGACTTGGGAGCCGGTCGAGAAAAGTACGGGTCGGCCAACGCGGCCTGGAGCCGGGCCGCATCGGCTGTGCCGCGACTCGCGGCTGCACCGCCGTCGTCGCGATCGGCGTCGAGCAGCCGGCGCGCGAGCTCATCCAGCACCATGTTGCCAGGTCCGGTGTCAAACGCGATCACGTCGCCGCGCGCGGCGCCGGGTGGCAGCACCGTCAGGTTCGCTATCCCGCCGAGGTTCAAACACACCGTCCAACGATCGGGATCCCCGAACAAGAGCCAGTCGACGTACGGAACCAGTGGCGCACCTTGACCGCCGGCGGCGATATCCGCGGTCCGAAAGTCCGACCACACCGGGCAACCGGTGCGCTCGGCGATCTCGGCCGGCTCGCCGATCTGTAGCGTGGCGGGCACGCCCCCGACCGCGCCGTCCGGGTCATGCCACACCGTTTGCCCGTGGCTACCGATCAACGCGACTTGATCGAGCGACACGCGAGCTTGCGCCGCCGCCGCCGCCGCGGCTTCGGCGAACGCGACTCCCACCTCGACCCCGAGCCGAGCGATATCCGGTAACGTCAACGACTCCGACGCGCGCAGCAGATTGGCCAGGGAACCCGAGTACGACGCCACCGCCGAGCCCAACAGCTCCCACTCCAACGGTTCGCCGGGCGGGTGGCTGAGCCGCACACAGGCCGCATCGACGCCATCGGCCGATGTTCCCGACATCAGACCGATGACTACGACCGGTTCGGTTGGCTCCAGACGCAGAACGGCGCGCATTTGGACAAAGTAGAGGCCGGCGCACCAGCAGGACAGACGCGATCTTTCGGGTATGGCACTCGATCGTGTCTTGCGCTCGAACTCGATTCGCGAGCTGGAGCTCCTACTGGCTCGGCGGAACGATCTCACGCGCTCACCATTCGACTCGGCCTCGATTCGCGACGAGACCGAGACCCTCGACCACGCGATCGAAACGATCTTTGGCACTTCAAGACGGCTCGCCGTGTACGGCAGCCTGGCACCCGGTGAATCGAACCACCGCATCGTGGCCGATCTTCAGGGTGAATGGTTTGACGGCGTCGTCCGTGGTCACTTGGTGGATTCCGGGTGGGCGTCGGGCCTCGGCTACCCCGCGCTGCGTTGGGATCCCAACGGCGATGACGTACCGGCGAAACTGTTCGTTTCGGCTGACCTGCCCGATCATTGGGATCGCCTCGATGCTTTCGAGGGCGATCATTATCAGCGTGATCTGGTCACCATACATCACCCGGGCCGCGAGACTTCGGTGGCCAACATCTATGTCGCCCGGGAAGCCAAATGAGGCCCGGTATCGGGCCCTCGAGCTGTTAGACAGACTCTCCTCGATCGGGTATAATCTCTTGCCCCCCGACCGGCAGTGTTTTTTGTAGTCATTCAGGCCCGTTGCCGACGAAATGAACCGTCTATCCATGGAGGGTAGGATGGAAACGTTGGTACGCAGGGCGATGCTCCTCCCCCTCGTCGCCTTCTCAGTCGCCGCGTGCTCGGACGACGGACCGAGCGGTCCGCGGGTCCCGGCAGGCTCGGGCGGCATCTCAGGTCAGCTCACCGCCAGCGCAGCTGCTCTTGGCGCCGCTCTGGCTCTAGCGGACGACGACGACGACTTCTTCGTCGGCGAAGCCACGCTCGCCAACGTGTCGGTCGAGATCATCGACGCAGCCGGCACGGTCGTTTTTTCGACGGATACCGATGGCGCGGGAAGGTTCACGAGCGACCTGTCGCCCGGGACCTACACCATAGTCGTGACGCTCGATGACGGGAGCGAGTTGTCGTTCGTCCTCGAGGTCGCCGAAGGCGAGATGCTGTTCGTCCGCGGCAAGGTCGATGTCAACCCGAGCGGCAAGCTCAAGATCAACCTGAAGATCTTCCGCGATCAGGATGGGGACGGGGAGGCGGACGACAACTTCACGATCCGCATCACCGGCCGGGAGGCCGGTCAGCCCTCGAGCGGCATAACGGACGCCGAGACGCTGGGTGCCGCCGACAAGGTGGTCGTTTGCCACGCTCCACCAGGGAACCCCGACAACGAGCACACGATCGTCGTCGGGCCTTCCGCGCTCGATGCTCACTTGAATCATGGTGACGTGGAGGGACCGTGCGAGGGCGATATGGTCGACGGCGAGACCGACGGTGACATGGTCGATGACAACGGCGATGGCGACGGAGACGGTAGCGCCGAGAAAGTGCTCGTATGCCACATACCGCCGGGGAACCCCGACAACGCCCGCACGATCGACATCTCGGTCGACGCGTTGGATGCGCATCTGGCGCACGGCGACATCGAGGGCGAGTGCATAGTCGACGTTGACGGCGACGGGGGTGGCACCTAGGCCGGGAACCCTGTCAACCCACCCGGGTACGGTTACACGGCGTCATCGTCGTGACAACCGCGGCCCCACGGTGGTGATGCTCGAAAAGCCCCCTCCTCCGGGAGGGGGCTTTTTCACATCCTACCATTGCCGCACGACTCGCCTACCGATACCATCATCCGCGTACCCATTATCGTTAATCGACTGTGAGAATCTTGGCCAAGGAGTTACCCATGACGGTTCATAAGGTGATCGAAGTACTGTCGCAATCGGACAAGGGGTGGGCGGAAGCCGCGCAGGCTGCCGTGACCGAAGCATCCGAGACCGTGAAGGGGATCAAGTCGATCTACATCGAGGAGTTTCAGGGCGTGGTCGAGAACAACAAGATCACTCAATATCGGGTGAACGCGAAGATCACGTTCGCGGTCGGCGACAACCGGTAGCTCGACATCACGGTGACGTTGGGAGTCGCCGGCTTCGGCCGGCGCTCCGCGTCGCTCCCACCCTTCACGCTAGCTCTCCACCCATGACGATCTGATGTACATCGAGATCCATACCTCCGCGAAGCTAAAGGAGCACTGGGAACGGGAGCGCTCGCTCGACTGTGTCGTTTGCCAGAACCTGGACCTTCGGGGCGAGACCGAGTTTCTACTGGCGATCAGCGCCAACGGCGCTGTCTTTCTCGGGTGTCAGTTCGAGGGGCCAGCGCTCGAGCACATCCTCGATACTTGCGGGCTGGTTTTTCCCCGGCTCAGTGAACGCCTCGAGTTGCCGTTTCAGCCCTATCGGCACAGCCTGTACATGGTGCCCGAGCTCATGGCGGGCTTCGATCCTGATAGACCGGCGAGCCTTGCAGATACGGTCGACGGAAAGATCTACACCCGCTTTCAGAAGTACCGCGGGAGCGACGACCAGCCGACGCCGATCCTCGAAGCGCTCGCCCAGCGGATTCACGACCACTCGATCGATGACGCGTTGTATGAATTCCTGCTCGAGCACGAGCACGTGGTCGGAATCATGGGTGGCCATCGGATAGAACGCGGCGAGCAGGCGTACCACGACGTCGCATGGATGGCGCGTGAACTCACTCGGAGCAACATGCTGGTCGCCACCGGCGGCGGCCCGGGGGCGATGGAGGCGGCCAACCTCGGTGCCTGGTTGGCACCGTACAACGATCACGCGCTCGATGTAGCGATCGAGGTTCTCACCCCGTCACCCGCATTTGACGACGACCCCGGCGGCTATGTCGCGTACGGCTTCAAGGTCCTCGACCGGCTGGCCGGTACTGACTCGCCGAACGACTCAGCCGGCGCTCCCAGCCTCGCCGTCCCGACCTGGTTCTACGGTCACGAACCAACCAACGTGTTCTCGACTCACATCGCCAAGTACTTCGCTAACTCGATCCGTGAAGATGGTTTGGTCGGGATCGCCACCCACGGCATCGTGTTCGCGCCCGGGAAGGCCGGGACTGTGCAGGAGATCTTTCAGGACGCCACCCAGAACTACTACGGCACCTGCAAGGTCATAAGCCCGATGGTGCTGTTCGGTAAGGAATATTGGACCGACGAGCTGCCGGTCGCTCAGATCCTGCAACGTTTGGGCGAGGGAAAGGCGATGGGAGAGTTGATCACCATCGAGGACGACCCGGAACGAATCGTCGAGTTCCTAAAGCAACACACACCGGTCGACGCGCACCGCTAGCTCCACACTGGACGCAAAAACCCGTCGGCTTCTTCGAGCATCCGCTCCGCGGTTGAACGGTCGACTTTTCTTCTGTGCATGACGAGCGCTGTCTTTACGCGCCCGTCGGCCGCTGCCAGCAGCTTTCCCGCATCCTCGTACGACACGCCCAAGAGCCCGCGCAGGATTCGGCGACCGCGGTCCTCGAGCTTGGCAGACGTCACCCGCAGATCGACCATCAAGTTCCCGTAGGTCTTGCCGAGACGCACCATCGCCGCGGTAGTGATCATGTTGAGCACCAGCTTGGTCGCGGTGCCGGCCTTCATGCGGGTCGAGCCAGCGATCACCTCGGCCTCAGTAAGCGGCGCGATCACGACGTCGACCTGATCGGCAATGGGGATCTCGTCGGGAGGGATCGACGTCAGAAAGATCGTCCTGGCCCCGCGATTGATCGACTCGCGCAATCCGCCGATCACGAACGGCGTCGTCGAACCGGCCGCGATTCCGACAATGACATCGTCGGCGCCGACCATGCGGTCAGCGACCGCGTCCGCGCCATCGCTTTCAGAGTCTTCCGCTCCTTCGACAGACCGTACGAGCGCCGCTTCCCCACCGGCCATGATCGCCTGAACCCGCTCGGGGTCCGAACCGAACGTCGGCGGACACTCGGCCGCGTCGAGCGTTCCCAATCGGCCGCTGGTCCCGGCCCCGATGTAGATCAGCCGACCGCCGCGCCGAAACGCCGCCACCACCAGGTCGACCGCACGGCCGACTGGCTCCAGCACTTCACCGACCGCCTCCAGAGCACGGTGGTCTTCGGCGTGAATTAGGTCGAGGATCGCCACCACATCGAGGGTATCGATGTCGGCGGTCCGGGGATTGATCTTCTCGGTGAGAAGGTGCGACCGATCGCGACTCAAGGAAAGTCGAGCGCCGGTGGTCCACCAGGCGCGGCCGGGCTGCTTTCATCGCCGCACACAGCTGTCAGTAATAGTCCAAGTACGGCGAGGCCGATTGTCGCTCTCATTGTTGGCCTCCGTTGGTCGAGTAGTAAAGCACATCGAATTTGGTGAGGATGCCGACGAACTGCCCGCCGCGACGTACCAGGAGCGCGTTCTCCCCGGCTGTCAGATGCTCGATCACCGACTTCATGCTGGCGTCCTCCTCGACCGCCGTGAACGGCGCTTCGAGATAACCCGTGAGCGGCTTGTCGAGCGCCTCCGGCTCGGACAACACACGGCTTAGCAGCGTCCCCTCGGACAGCGTCCCCTTTTGCTCCCCGTTCTCGATCACCGGGATCTGACTCACGTGGTACTGTTCCATGAGGTTGAGCGCATCGCGCACTGTGCCCGTGCAATCGATCTTGATCAGCATCGGCACGTCCTCGCGGATCTTTCGCTCGAGCAGGTAGCCAACCTCGATCCGCTCATCGCCGAGCATTCGGTTCTCTCGCATCCACTCGTCGGAGTGGAACTTCGACAGATATCGCTCACCGAGATCGCAAAGCAGTGCGACGACGCAGTGGTCGGAATCGTTGAGCTCACGCGCCACGTCCAGCGCCACGGTCACGATCGTACCGGTGGAGCCGCCGACAAACAGCCCTTCGTCCCGGGTCAGTCGGCGCGCCATTCGGAACGCTTGCTCGTCGCTTACGTTGCGAACCTCGTCCACGTACTCGACATCGAGCGCGCCAGGGACCTTGTCCATCCCCACGCCTTCGACCATGTACGTCTTCCCCTCGCCGACGACGCCAGTCTCCTTGTACTCCTTCAAGATCGAACCGACCGGGTCGGCGACGACGATCCGAACGTCCGGGTTTTGCTCCTTCAGGAACCGCCCGGTGCCGCTAATCGTCCCGCCGGTCGCGGCGCCCGCCACTAGCACCGCAATCTTGCCCTGTGTCTGCTCCCAGATCTCAGGCCCGGTCGTCACGTAGTGTGCATCGGTGTTGGCGCGATTGTAGAACTGATTGGCAAACACCGCGTTCGGCGTGTCTTCGGCGATCTGTCTGGCGGTGTTGACGTAGTAGTCGGGGTGGTCGGGCGGCACCGCGGTCGGGGTGATGACGATCCGGGCGCCAAACGCGCGCAACAACCGGATCTTTTCCCCACTCATCTTGTCGGGCAGCGCGAACACCGTCTTGTACCCTTTGATCGTGGCCGCCATCGCGAGCGCTACACCGGTGTTACCGGCAGTCGCTTCGACGATCGTTCCACCCGGTTTCAGGTCGCCGGCCTTCTCGGCCGCTTCGATGATCGCCACACCGATCCGGTCTTTGACCGAACCGCCCGGGCTCAGGTACTCGGCCTTGCCATAGACCGGCGTCCGGATGCCCTGGGTAACGCGATTGAGCTTTATGAGTGGAGTGTTCCCCAGCCCTTCGAGGATGTTGTCGAAGACGCCCCGACTGGGGTCATGGAGGTCGAGCGGCATGTTGATAGCCAAGGTATGGCGGGGTTATCGAGCGAGCAAGCCATCCTGGGGCCGCCGAATCCTCCACGCCCCCAGCGTGAGCAGCGGGACTACCAGTACCACAATGAAGAACCAGGTCATGAAACCGTATCCCTTGGCGATCAACGCGATGATCCCGAATCGCGACAGCAGCCAGCCGGCAGAGAGCAAAACCGCCGCCACCAGGGGTCTCAACCGGCGCGGCATCTCGGCTCCGTGCGTTCGGTACACGGTGGCGATCCGCTCGTTGAATGCATGGATGAGTCCAGTACCGGTCTCGATCAGCGTACCAAACAGCATGATCTGGTACACAATCTGGAAAGGTCGCGAACCGAGTCCCTCGAGCACGAAGTTGGCCGGGACCGGGCGCTCGAGGATCGCGGGGTACTGACCCACCATCGCAAGCAGAAACAACACAGCTGGAATCGTCCCGATCGGCCCAGCGAGCAGACCAGCGGTCAAGGCTTCCCGTCGGGTCTCGATGTGCGCGGTCGCGAACAGCATCGCCGGAACGAGGGCTATGCCGAGCGCCGAGTAGCGCAGGCCCGACAACAACCATCCCTCGTGCATCTCACCCGACACGAGATGCGACCGAATCACCGGTCCGAAGCTCACCAGGCTCCAGACGAACATGGCGATAAACACACCGTAGAGAACAAACGACCAGGCCGACATCGCACCCTCGATCACCCGCGTCCCGCGAAAGACGAGGAAGCCAATCGCCAGCAACAGCCCGACTCCGCCGACCGCGGGCGGCAAGCCGAACGTCTCCGAGAGAAAATGGCCCGCTGCCGATCCAATCACGGCGACGATCAACAAGATCGAAACGAGATAGCCGATCTCGTAGACGAACCATGCCGGCCCGAGCAACTGTTTCAGGAACGCGCGGTAGTCGTAGCTCTTCGTCTGCCGTGCCAGCTCGAACGCGACCGCGCACGCCAGGCTAGTGATGATCGTCGCCGGA
Organism: Gemmatimonadota bacterium; assembly: GCA_030641505.1. GTDB lineage: Bacteria > Gemmatimonadota > Gemmatimonadetes > JACCXV01 > JAHWKZ01 > CAMYLR01. The sequence goes on from DAOWHI010000290.1 coordinate 13,204, forward strand.
AGAAGCAACCCCAGGAGGCCGCCCAACGGGCCGAAGTGCAGGAAGAACTCGACGATCTCCCGGCCCGTGCCATATCCGCCAGCGACGATGATCGATTGGAAAACCAGGCCCGGTAATAGATATCGTTGAAACCAGGACGACTTCATTGGCCGCAGAGTATAGGACGTGTGATGTCTTGGGTTCTAGAGGATATCGCGAAGCGGTTGCGGTTGTCCTTGACAGGAGAAGCGGCTATCGTGTAATATAATTACGTCACACTCGTAAGACTATTCATCCAGGAGGATACCGATGGCTAAAACCACTGCCAATCTTTGGGATACGATCCGTACGGAGCTGAAGGAGCATGGCGTCGACCTCGATCAACTGTGCGGGGAAAAGCTCGACCCAAAGAAGATCAAGGTCGTCTGCCTCTGTTCGGGGATGCGCGAGAGCCTGAGCGAGCTCGGCGATGCGATCCGCGACAAAGTCGTCATGGTCCGGGTCGATGAGGAGACGAGCGAAGAACTCGACGCTTGGGTCGAGACCGAGGTCGTCAAAAGTCGCTCCGAAGCGGCCGCGCTCTTCATCCGCGAAGGGCTCAAAGTACGGGCCGATGAGTTGGCCCAGCTCAAAGACGCCCTCCGCGACGTCGAGCGCGCCAAGGACAACCTCCGGCACAAGGCTCGCGACGTGTTCAACGGCGCGGAAATCGGGTGAGCTGAGTTCGCTAGTTCTGCCGCGCTTCGGCTGCGGCCAGGCGCATCGCTTTCTTGCGTGTATTGGGGTCGAGCAGCCGCTTTCTGAGCCGGATGGCGTCCGGGGTGACCTCGATGAGCTCATCGTCGTTGATGAACTCGAGCGCGAGCTCGAGTGTCAGCTCGCGTGGCGTCTCCAATTTCACGTTTTCGTCCGACGCGGCGGCCCGCATGTTCGTGAGCTTCTTGCCCTTTGACACGTTGACGTCGAGGTCGCCCGGCCGAACGTGCTCTCCCACGATCATCCCACCGTAGACCTCGATGCCGGGCGCGACGAACATCACGGCGCGCTCCTGTAGGTTGAAGAGCGCGAACGCCACGGACAAACCGAGTCGGTCGGCCACGAGGACCCCCCGTTGGCGGCTCTGGAGGTGCCCCGCCCGTGGTCCGTACTCGAGGAAGCGGTGGTGGATTTGCCCTTCTCCGTGCGTGTCCGTCAGAAACTCGGACCGATATCCGAAGAGCCCGCGAGCCGGGAGCTTGAACTCGAGTCGAACCGGTCCCTGGTCGGTGGGCCGCATCGCGAGAAGCTCGGCGCGTCGACTCCCCATCTTCTCCATGACCACGCCCACCATCTCCTGCGGCACTTCGACCACGGCCTCTTCGTAGGGCTCGAGCGTTTCGCCCTCCGGCCCTTCTCGCAGGATCACGCGCGGGCGCGACACACTGAACTCGTATCCCTCGCGCCGCATCGTCTCCATCAGGATCGTGAGGTGAAGCTCGCCGCGGCCCGACACGGAGAACGTGTCCGGCGACTCCGTATCCTCGACGCGAAGTGCAACGTTTCGCTCGAGCTCACGAAACAGGCGCTCGCGGAGCTGGCGCGTTGTCACGTACTTGCCCGCTCGCCCGGCGAACGGTGAATCGTTGACGCGGAAGTCGACCGAGAGCGTCGGCCGCTCGACGGCGATGCCGAGAAGGCGTTCTCGGTGGTCCGGATTCGTAATCGTCTGCCCGATCTCGACCCCTTCGAGCCCGGCTAACGCGACGATGTCCCCCGTGCCGGCGCTCGATACTTCGACCCGCTTCAGACCATCGAAGCCGTAGATCTTGAGAACCTTCGCTGGGATGGCCTCGCTTTGAGGCACGTCGCCCGGATCCCCTAGAGGGAGGAGAACCACGCGATCTCCTACGGTGACCGATCCCCGTTCGATCCGCCCGATCGCGATCCGCCCCACGTAACTCGAGTAATCGAGCGTCGAGGTCAACATCTGAAATGGCCCTTCGACATCTCCGCTCGGCGGCGGAACCGACCCGATGATCGTCTCGAAGAGCAGCGCTAGCCCCTCCCCTCGATCCTCGAGCTCGAGCGTCGCCCACCCATCGCGACCGCTCGCATACAAGAACTTGGCATCGAGCTGGGACTCGGTCGCATCGAGTTCGAGGAAAAGCTCCAAGACTTCATCGTGGACTTTTTCCGCGCGTTGATCCGGGCGGTCCACCTTGTTGATGACGATCACGGGGGTCAGCCCGAGATCGAGCGCCTTTCGGGTAACGAACCGCGTCTGGGGCATCGGCCCCTCGGCGGCATCAACGAGTATGAGGACCCCGTCAACCATTCTGAGGACACGCTCCACCTCGCCACCGAAATCCGCGTGCCCCGGGGTGTCGACGATGTTGATCTTGGTCTCACCCCACAGGACCGCCGTGTTCTTGGACAGGATCGTGATGCCGCGCTCGCGCTCGAGCGGGTTCGAGTCCATCACCCGCTCAACCACATGCTCATGCGCGCTGAAGGCGCCCGCTTGCCGCAGCATGTGGTCGACCAGGGTCGTCTTGCCGTGGTCGACGTGCGCGATGATCGCGACGTTCCTGAGTTGAGTCGTCAAAGCGTGCCTCGTGTCTGACGTTTTTCTTAGACGGACGGAGGGCTTCAAAACTAGGCATTTAGTCGCAAAAATACCAGACTAGTCCCGCATTATAGCTCCCGTCTGGAACGCGACCGAGAATGGAGTTAAGGTCAAGTCCTCTATCCAGCGCATCGCTTTTCCCATCGGGGGGCCCCATGAGACGTCTTCTCCTCGTTCCGTTGGCCGCTTTCTCGATCGCGTCGTGTGGCGAATCCCGCGCTCCGACTTCGCCATCCCAAACCGAGCTCGCGCTGTCGGGAACGACTGACGTGATCGTCGTCCTCGATCGCGGGTTCGCTCCCGGCGAGCGAGCGGCCAATCATGCGCGCGCCGCGGCCGTGGCGCACGAGTTCGGCGTCGTCCCGCGACATACTTATGGCACTGCCTTGTTCGGTTTTTCGGCCACCGTTCCAGCGGCACGTTTGGGCGCCCTGCGTAGTGATCCCCGGGTAGCCTCGGTCGAGCTCGACGAAGTACACGCGATCGACATCCAAGACCTGCCGACCGGGATCGATCGAACCGAAGCCGACCGGGCGTTTCCCGCCCTTGGCGATGACGCGGTCTCGCTTCAAGTCCCGTTCGATGTCGCGATCCTCGACACTGGCATCGATCCAAACCATCCGGATCTCAACGTCGCCGGCGGGAGGAACTTCGACCGAGGGAACAAACAAAGGTGGAGCGACAACCACGGTCACGGAACCCACGTCGCGGGTACGGTCGGCGCATTGGACAACGATCTGGGCGTCGTCGGTGTCGCGCCCGGCGTCCGGCTCTGGGGGTTCAGGGTTTGCAACAACGGCGGCTTGTGCTCGACCAGCGCGCGCGTCGCGGGCATGGACTGGATCGCTTCCAAGAAATCCGATTTCAAGGCCGGTCGATCCGGCGGGATCGATTTCGTGTCGGCCAATATGAGCATCAGCTTCCCGGGCGATGCCCAACCGTGCTCTGCGTCCTCCGGGGCGCTCCATCAAGCTGCCTGCGCGATGATTGACGAAGGCGTGGCGCTAGCGATGTCGGCTGGCAACGACGGCGCGCTCAAGCAGGCTTGGCCTGAGCCATTTGTCGTATCCGCGCTCGCCGATTTCGACGGCAAGGCCGGTGGGGCGGGCGCGAGCACGTGTCGCTTTGACTTCGACGACACGCTGGCGGATTTCAGCAACTTCGGATCGACGATCGATATCGCCGCGCCGGGCGTTTGCATCCTGTCAACCTGGCCCGGCGGCGGATACGCGACGTTGAACGGGACGTCGATGGCCTCACCGCACGTTGCTGGAGCGGTCGCGCTGTATCTGCACGCTACAGGTTTTTCTCCGGCGATCGACGGCGCCGGCGTGGGCGCGATCAAGACCGCGCTAATCGCCGCGGCCAAGCCTCAAAGCGATGCCTGCGGGTACACGAACGAACACGCCGCTCAGGGCTCAAACGAGCCGCTTCTCTTCCTGAACGCGCTGGTCTTCGGCGGCGACGGCAGCTGCACCATCGATGGCAGCGGCCCACCGCCCGATGGTTCTCCGACGGTCAACATCACCGATCCGGCGGATGGGTCGACGGTCTACGGCATCGTCAGCGTCGAGGCCTCCGCCGTCGACGACGGGGGCGTCTCGCAGGTCGAGTTCTTTGTCAACGGGATCAGCATTGGCGTCGACACGAACGCCCTCAACGGGTACTCGGCGCAGTGGGATACCTCGAGCCACACCGATGGGTCGCTGGCCACGGTCCAGGCTGTCGCCACCGACGGCGGCGGTAAGACCGGCGACGACACTGTGGTTGTGACCATCAACAACGCGGCGGCCGAAGTGCACGTTGGGGATCTTCTCGGCGTTCGGGTGCGCCTCGGATCGAAATGGCGGGCGGACGTGACGATCACCGTGCACGACCAAGATCACAACCCGATCGATGCGGCGCTGGTGACCGGCAGTTGGAGTGGCGGTGCCAGCGGACCCGACTTCTGCACCACGTGGTCCGTCGGGCGGTGTGCCGTCGGCAGGCCAAGCATGAAGAACGGGGTGTCGAGTGTGACGTTCATGGTTGACTCAGTGCAATACGGCAGCGTCACCTACAACGCCGGCGCCAACCACGATCCGGGCGGCGACAGCGACGGGACGACGGTCACCGTAAACAAGTAAGCAGGCTAGCCCACCGAGGACTCAGGAAGAGCCACGCTTGAGTCAGG
>DAOWHI010000262.1 GCA_030641505.1 Gemmatimonadota bacterium
CGAAGGCACGATTGGGCCCCAATGCGGGGTCGACCCACGCGGCCATGAAAACGGCGTCGAGCCCACCGTCGATCATGCGTGGGAGATCGACGTGATTGGCCGACTGATGGACCCCGAAATCGATCCCGTCGTCCGCGATCCTGAGCGGCGTGTCGACGTGACCGTCGAACACCAGCGCGTCCTCGTACAACTCTGCCCTCCGTCGGTCTCGGGTTCGGGGAACGATACCCGGCCGATCGCGGAGGGGCCAAAAGATTGGCGGCTCGCCACATATGGGCGAGCCGCCAGATGCGGCTTCTGCCGGGTCAAACAGAAACCGCTTGTGATCCCCGGAAGGGGGGCTCCCGGGAATCGGGCCAGGCTGTGGACGTGACGCCCCCCTGGCATTCGCTAAAAGAGACGACGGCCGGTGGGCGTTTATTCCACTCGACTCGATCGCTGGTAGCCGGTGCGGCAGGGTTGGCCTACCAGGGGTAGACTACGACTCCACTTCATCGAGGGGACGGCATGATGAGGAAGGTGGTCAGGGAGGGCGCGGAAGCGGAGGCCGCGGCCGCCCCGCGGGGACTACGACAATGACATTCGCCGGCTGGGAGAAGATTCTCCTCGGGTTCCTGTTCTCGGTTTCACTCGCCCTGACGCTCAAAGAGCTCACGCCGAAGTTCCGTTTTATCCTCGCCGGTCAATCAGACCGCACGAGGACGAATCAGCTGGCTAGGCGAATTACCCGGGTTGTCAAGGAAGTTTTCCTGCAGTGGAGAGTTATCCAGGGGCGGCCGATAGTCGGCACACTACATGCCTTGGTGTTTTTCGGTTTCATCCTATTCGCCTTCGAAACCATCGATCACTTCCTGGAACCTTTTCAGGTGCCGTTTCTTGCGTTCCTGTTCGGCAGCGCGGAGGCAGCGGTCAAGCTCTTCTTGGTTGCCGTGGCGGTGTTCGTCATCGTCGGCATCACAGGGCTTTTCATCAGGCGCTTCTTCATGGTGGCTATTTCGCCCGACCCCAGATCCTGGAGCTCGGGTCTCGTGGCGATCATGATTTTTGTACTGATGGTGACCTATGGATATGGACTCACCGAAGCGACAGGGCTCGAAAAGGCAAACTGGTGGACTCATGCGGTTGTCATTTTGGCCTTTCCGCCTCTGATAACGCGGTCGAAGCACTTTCACATCATCATGGCGCCCATCAATGTGTTCTTCCGCCGCGACCAACTTGGAGACTATCTGCCCCTCAATCTGGATCTCGATGCGCTGGCAGAGAGCGAGGACGAGGTGACGCTGGGGCTCGAGTCCATGGACGATGTGCCCTGGAAAATGCGCATGGACTTTGTCACCTGTGTCGAGTGCAGGCGATGCACAGAGCAGTGTCCTGCGGCGATCTCCGGTCAGGAACTCAACCCAATGGAATTCATACTGGCGGGCCGCGGCATGATGGGGCGGGAGGGCGAGTTGGTCGGTAACGTCATTAGCGTGACCGCGCTTGGCCAATGTACGAGTTGCGGTGCATGCGAAGACGTTTGTCCGACAGGCATCGAACATCTTGACGTACTGATCGGTGCGAAACGCGCCCAGGCGCTGGTCTCCGGTCGAGATATGGTGGCTGCTGATTTTCTCGAGACGATAGAGCGTCACGGCAATCCGTTCTCGGAACCGGCGAGTACGCGGCGAAAGCTGATCGACGAGCTTGGCATACCGCTCTATCGCAAGGACGAAACCGAGTACCTGCTGTGGATGGGATGCACCTGGGCTTACAACCAGGACGTCCGCTCGAGTCTGACGGCGATGGTCAAGGTGCTCGAACAGGCCAGGGTTAGCTACGGTGTGTTGCAGGACGAGTCCTGCAGCGGACACCACTCAAGGCGTCAGGGGGAGGAGTTGCAGTTTCAAACCCTCGCGGCCGAGAACATCGAGCGTTTCAGAGATCAGGCAGTCAGTAGAATCGTAGCGCCGTGTCCGCACTGCTTGCATACGTTCAGACGTGAGTATCCCACCGTCGCCGGCGGATTCTCGATAGAGACAATTCATCATTCCGAGTTGCTGCTGGAATTGATCCGTGACGGCAGGATCACTTTGGAACCAAAGAAACTGAACGGACGCAAGCTGACCTATCACGATCCCTGTTACCTGGGTCGATACGAAGACACCTACGACGAGCCCCGCAACGTGATCCGTGAGGCCGGATTCGAGATCACGGAATTGCCGCGGCGTAGAGAGCGATCATTCTGCTGCGGTGGTGGCAGCGCGGGTTTTGCTCGCGAACAGGACGTGGCATTGCGTGTCGATCAGGAACGCAAACGGGAGATCGTGGATTCGGGGGCAGAAGTGCTCATCACGGGTTGCCCCGAGTGCAAGATGATGCTGGACGCCGCCGTCGACGAGACGCTGGATCTCGTCGAGCTGGTCGAACGGGCCAGCCCGGACACTCCCTGATCTGATACCGACGCTCCTTGCAAAGTGACCGCAAACTCCCGACGGCGATGACGCGTCGCCGGTTCCTGACCGCGCTTTCCATCGCCGGTGTCGGGTCCCTGCTCGGCGTGGAGGGGTTGGTGCTCGGGCCGCACCGCTTGACGGTCACCCGACATTGGGTAACGAAGCCCGGAGGTCGGGCGGACAAGCGCCTGAGGATCGTTCAGCTTACCGACCTCCACCTGCGGCGATTGGGCGAATACCACGAGCGAATCGCGGCCGAGGTCAACGCGCTCGACGCCGACATCATCGTCCTTACCGGTGACTCGATCGATCAGCGACAGAAGTTGAACGCGTTGGCCACCTTTCTCGAATGGCTCGATCAGGGCTCGCAGAAATACGCGATCCTCGGAAACTGGGAGCGGTGGATATTCGGAAACGATATCGCGCCGCTGCAAGCGATCTACGCCGCCCACGGCACGCGGTTGCTCGTCAACGAATCCGTTGAGCACCGACAACAGGAGCGCTTGCTGCTAATCACCGGGCTCGACGACTACATCGGCGGCGAGGCCGATTACGAGTCGGCGGTCCGCGATCAACCGGCACCGGCCAACCATTTGTTGCTCCAGCACTGTCCGGAGTTTCGGGACTACCTCGGTGCCACGACGTGGACTCCCAACCTGATGCTGTCCGGTCACACGCACGGGGGCCAGGTGCAGGTCTTGGGATACGCGCCGGTCCGTCCCCGCGGAAGCGGCCGCTACGTCGAGGGTTGGTATCGCGATCGCGAGCCCCATCTCTATGTGTCGCCGGGGCTCGGGACGGTCGTCGTGCCGGTACGGCTCGGCGCTCCACCGGAGATCGCCGTGTTCGACTGGGTGCTCGCCTAGTGGGTCTCGCCGACGGTGTCGTCCAAAGCCGGTGGTTGGCTCGCCGTGCCGCCGCGTGGATCGCCGGCCAGCGCGCGGCACACCGACCGCTCGCGCGACCGCTGGACAAAGACACGATGGCGAGTCTCGAACCCTATTTCGATTCCCGAACGTTGGCCCCGGTTTGGGTGCGCGAGGTTCCGCGCATCGACCCGCCATGGGCACTAGCGATGATCGACCGCGTCCGTGAGCTACCGCTCGACTTCGACTACCTATGGGGCATCACGTTCGTCGATACGATCGTCGTCGCGACCGATTCGGTATCGGAGGAAGAGCAAATCCCGAACGTGTTTCACGAGTGCGTGCACGTCGCGCAGTATACGCGCCTCGGGCTGGTGGGATTCATGCACCGGTACTTGGAGGAGTGGGTGGCCTCCGGGTACAGCTACTGGGCGATCGAACTAGAACGCCACGCGTTTGAGCTTCAGCAGCGCTTTTCCGCGGGGGCAGCTCCGTTCTCGGTCGAAGCCGAGGTTGTCTCGCACCTCGAGGCTTCCCTGTAGCGCGCCACGTCAGTAAGGGTAGAAACCATAGAAGAGCGCTGACAGCCCGGCCAGCACCCACATCCCGTTCGATACTTCGCGCGCCCGGCCGGACAGCGTCTTGAACACCGCATACGACGCGAACCCGGCCGTCAGGCCGATCCCGAGATCGTACGTGAACGCCATCAGCGCCAGCGTAATGAACGCTGGCGCCCACTCGGTCAGGTCGCGGTAGTCGAGCCCGGCGGCGGGCTCCACCATGATCATGCCGACGACGACGAGCGCCGGGCCATACGCGGCCGGCGGCACCGCGGACAGGACCGGGGCAAAGAAGAGCGCGGCCACAAACCAGCCCGCGGTGACGACGGCGGTTCGGCCGGTACGACCGCCGGCCTCGATACCAGCCGCGGATTCTATGTACGCTCCGCACGTGGTGGTTCCCAAGATCGAGCCGGCGACGGTTGCTAGCGCATCGCACCGGAGCGCGCGCCCCATCCCCGGGAGGCGACCCTTCTCATCGAGCATGTCGGCGCGGTAAGCGAGACCGATCAGAGTCCCAATCGTATCGACCAGGTCGAGCACGAAGATCGTCAAGATCACCGATACGAATCCCCAACTGAGTGCGGCTCGCACGTCGAGTTGAAGAAACGTTGGTGCGAGACTCGGCGGCGCGCTGACGACCGCGTCCGGGATCGGCGCGAGGCCGGTCGCCATGGCGGCCAGTGCCGTGGCCAGAATCCCGATCAAGATCGCACCTGGAACACGCCGAACAAGGAGGGCGACGATGAGCACGAAGCCTGCTGCCGCCAGCATCACCGCGGGCTCATGGAGGTGACCGACCTTGACCGGCACGTCTCCCGTACCGGGTGCGACAACGCCGACGGTCGCCAGCCCGGCCATCTCCAGGAACAGCCCCTTACCTACTGCGAAGGCACGCTTGAGGTTGTCGGGGATCGACTC
>DAOWHI010000093.1 GCA_030641505.1 Gemmatimonadota bacterium
CGGCGTCGTGAGCAATCACGAGATTACGGAACACACGCCTGCTAAGCCCTACTCGCGGCATGCGAAATCGAAGCTTGCCGCGGAGCGTGTCTTGCTTTCGCGCCACAAGAGGGATGGCTTGCCGGTCGTTATCGCCAGGATATCGAGCGTCTTCGGTCCGGGTGTTACGAGCTGGCGAGGTATGTTTCAAGGCGTGGCGACGGGGAGTTTTCGTCTTATCGGTTCTGGAAACAACTACTACCAGCCGGGTGATGTGTCGGACGTCGTTGAGGGATTGTTCTTGTGTGGTACAGTACCCGGAATCGACGGACGGACGTACATCATTACCGGTGACGAACCGGTTCAACTGCGCGACATGATCGATCTCATCCAGGATGAATTTGGCGTCACCAACCCAAACACCCCCTTGCCTATTGCACCGTTACATGGTTACAGGCTGATCAACGGTGTAGTGTCGGCTTTGAGCGGTCGACAGCTGCCACGAATGGATCGCGTAGAGCTGTTTCTGAGTGACAGGATCTTCGATCTGTCACGTGCAAAAAGCGAATTGGGTTACATGCCGAAAGTGAGTGCCAAAGAGACGATCCGGCGGACGGTCGAATGGTACCGCGACCAAGGTCTCCCCGTCGACCAACGGTTAAAAATCGTATGAACACGCTGCCGACGATCTCGGTGGTTATCGAAACCTTGAATGCAACACCCGAGTCCAAAATCGAGCTGCAGGACGTGCTCGATGGGCTCGCCGAGCAAGCGTATCCGAAAGAGAAACTGGAGAGCATCGTCGTTGTCGATGAGGCGAATAGCGAGCTCGCAGCATTCGTGAGAGGGAAGTACCCGGAAACAGAAACGGTTCTGACGACGGATCCCAGCTACTACGGCATGAAGATCTGTGGGATCAAGGCCGCCGAGGGTGACATCGTTGCGCTCCTCGATAGCGATTGTCTGCCCGGCGAGAATTGGGCTTCCGAGATCGTGGCGACGATGTCAGCCGGGGCCGATATCGTTGCCGGCAAAGTCCGATTCCCATCCGGCGCTCGATTCTCACGCACGTTCGAGCTTTTCGATTATGGCCACATCCGAAACGGCCAAGACGGTGAGGCCGAGTGGTTCAACGTCAGCAATTGCGCGATCAGAAAGGACGTGATCCAAAAACATCCGTTCGACCACCGTCTTCGTAGAAGTGGCGGTGGTACGCTTCTCGGGTGTCAACTCAAATCGCTTGGCTACAAGATCGTCTACAACCCGAGAATGCGAGTGGTGCACAATGATCCCGGTCTGCGCACACACATTCTGACTCGGTTTCGGACCGGGTATGAAGCGGTGAACCTGTGCCGGCTCGATGACGCTGGCATTCTTCCTGATTCGAAGTTCCTCAAGCTGGGCGCCCTGGCCCCCTTTGCACTGTCTTTGCGGCGGATGCTTTTCGATTTTGGCACTGTTCTGACAAACCGTAGAGATCTCGACATACCGAGGTACCAGATCCCCTATTTCCTAGGAGCTTCGGCTATCGTCCGAGGAGCGGAATCGATAATGGGGCTTCTGACGGTGATGAGTCCGAGCTATTTGGCCAAGAGATTCGGGTGGTAGGCCGCCGGGCGGGACAGGTGTAGGGACACGAAGTAGGACAGGCGGCGCGTCACGCGCCGCCTGTCTTGTTCCGCCATATCCCCCAAAAACGTTCTACTTCAGCGTAATCAGGATGCTTTTGACGCCTGACTCGCCGGTGACCGCGTGATCGTGTGCCACGGTCGTGTCGACCATGAACACCTCGCCGGCGGTGAACGTCCGCTCGGTATCCTCGCCACCCTCGCGATAGGTGAGCGTTGAGCCTTTGAGCACTACCACGAGCTGATTGTCGACATGGGCGTGTTCGCCGACCCAGTTACCGGGCTCGTTGGTCAGCCGCTGTACGATGACGCGGTCGTTCTCGAGCTCCACTTCGGCCGGACTGTTGGGATAGTCCTGTGGCGGGGCGCTTCCCGCTTCGCCCGGTGCCAACGTGATCAGCACGTACTCCATACTCGAGTCGCTGGTAACCGCCCAGTCGTGTGACTCGACCGGGTCCACCGCGAGCACTTCGCCATCGGCGAAGGTCTGCTCGGTCTCCTCGGTTCCCTCACGGTACGTGACCGTCCCGCCCTTGAGCACGACCGCGATCTGACCCCCGGGGTGCGAATGTTCGCCGGCCCATGCGCCGGATTCAGCCGTGATTCGCTGCGCGACGATTTGGTCGTTCTCGAACACCACGTCTGAAGGCAGGTTCGGATACGCCTGGCGCACCGCGCTCGTCGTCTCGGTGGCGACGGGCTCCTCTTCCTCCATGGCGGCTTCTTGGGCCTGTTGTCCGCAGGCCGCGATGACAAACAGCATCAGCATAAGACCCGTGAGTTGTTTCATTCTCTTCAAAATCCCCCCTGTATTGGCTGAAAACGGTTCATTGGCTGGTTGGTA
>DAOWHI010000123.1 GCA_030641505.1 Gemmatimonadota bacterium
CCGACTGCACCCCTGTCGACGCGTAGTCGCGGTTGTTGGCTCGTAACGTCAGCGCATCGACTTCGCTATCGCGGCCACGGATTACGGACAACTCACCCGGATGGCGGTCGGGATCGCGCAAGACGTCCGCGATCGCCACGCCATTCACTTTCTCCAGCTTGTACCAGTTCCGCCCGAAGTCATTGTGGTACACAACCGTATTGACATCCAATCCGGTCGGGAGCCGTATCGCGTGTCGCAACTGGATCTGTCGGTGATCGGCGCGCATGATGTCCTTGCTCGATGCACGGTACCGGCGAAATGGCTGACTCCGAAAGTCCACCTCCGTGAGGCCGAGGTAGGTCTCGTTGGAAGTCTCGTCATACGCCCCGAGCTTTAGCTCGAGCTCCTGATAGAGGGGGGCCCCGCGGTCGGTGTTGACCCGTAGCTTCACTAGGTAGTCCTGAATCTCAAACCCCGTGTCGCCACCACCGTCGAGCTGCTTGAAACCATTGGTCCGGATCTGATAGGTCTCGGCCAACCAGCCGAAGTGGTCGCGTGCGTCACCGACCCCGATCCACGCCTTGCCAGTTTCGTCCGCTCCAACCTCGAAATCACCAAACCACCCCAATCGATCGGGGATCGGCGTGGAGACGAAGTTGATCGCACCCCCTATCGTGTGCGGCCCGTACTTGATCTGGCTCGACCCCTTGCGGATCTCGATCGCGTTCATCCGGCCCGCGACCGGCGAGTAGTAGGCGGCTGGCGCGGAATACGGGGCGGGAGCGATTAACACGCCGTCTTCCATCAACGTGACCTTGGAGCTGCGCTCAGAGCCGGTGCCACGGATCCCGATGTTAGGTCGCAACCCATAACCGTCTTCTTCCTGGACGTTGATTCCCGGAATCGCGCGTAGGTAGGCATGCATATCGTCGTACAGGAGCTTTCGCTGATCGAGCTCGGTTGGCCCTAGGTAGTGCGCCGAGCCGGGAATGCGGCCAAGCTCGTCCTTACCACCGACGACGCGAAAGCGGTTCAACACGACTTCGATCGGTGGCGCGCGGAGCGCTCGCGCCCCCAGCCTGACCTCCGTTGCCAACCGCTCGCCAGCAGCGAGCTCCACGCTCAAGCGCTTGGGTTCCCATCCGAACGCGCTGATCTCGATCTCTAGGCGGCCGGCCGGGAGTCGATCCAGCACCGCCCGCCCAACGACATCGGAAATCATCTTCCGATCGGCTTCCACGACCCTGACGAGCGCGCCTGCGATCGGATTCCCAGAGGCCTCCGAGATCACTGTTGTGCTCAGCTGGGCGGTATCCTGAGCAAGCGTCGGTGATGTTCCGAGTATGATGGCCGAGACGAACAAGCAGGTCACGACGCATCGTGGTTGAGACCGATTCTCAATCATCGGTCCTCACGATACCCCTTAAACCGGACCTGTCAAGTCCGTTTTTTTGCAACGATTATCGAATGAGGATGGTTAGTGCTACCGCTCGATGAGTTGGAGGCTGCTCTGCTGCTCGATCTCCAACGATCGGCGCTCTACCGAGCCATTCTTGACCGCGACCCGTGTGAGCTGTGCCTCAGCGTTGGTTTCGACTCGGACTGTCTGCCCGCGCTCATGAGCGAAGTACATCCGGCCTCGAACCCGAATCCGCTCCTCGGACGAAACGGCGCTCGACCCTTCACCTTTTTCGGGCGCGGTCGGCAGATAGACGTCGCCGTCGAACGCGATGACGGCGATCGGTTCGCCGTTATCCTCGGTCAAATCCTCGAGGACGTAGTTCGACGTCGTGACGACCGGTTCGGCCTCGGGAGAGAGCACCTTAACCTGCTGAGTCCAACTGTCGCCGATCCTGAGCGCCCGTTCGGGAAAAACAGGCTGCGTCTGCTCCAGGTAGGTGCGGAAGTCCATATCTCCAAACAGCGGTTTCGCCGTCTCGACGTTGGCAACGTCGATGATCCTACCCTGTGAGCTGATCTCGAGGTTTATAGTGATGTCACGCGGTTCCGAGTCCGCCACCTCATCGGTCTTGGCTGGCAAATGATAGGTCCACGCCAGCAGGTAGTTGCCGCTTGGAGTTACATCGGTCGCTACCTCGTCGACGCGTAGGTGTCGTTCATACGTCCTCGTGGTCTTGTCTGCGGTGACCGAATCGGGGTAGGTCACCGTGCCGTTGGCGGTGTACTCGTAGTAGAGGGTGTCACCTACCTGGTAGTGGAGCCGAAGCTCAACCCGGGGCTCCTCGGGCGCTTCTCGACAACCGGTCAGGCACGAAGCTGTCACCAGCAGCGCTAACAGCTGCCTCGTTCTATCCAGGCTTGGAAAGTTCAAGGTACTTCGGCGAGACTCGCCAGGACGACACCCTTGGACAACGGATCGACGCTGCCGACCGCGATCGTGGCTCGCTCGAAGAACTCGTAATCGTCCTCCCAGCCACTGTCGAAAGCAACCGTCGGAACCGGCGACTGTGAGTCAATCGGCTCGTTGCGAGCTCCCCACCACACGCCGACCAGTAGCGCAATCGAAGCCGCCATACCGACCGCCGGGGCCATCCAACGCGTCGCTCGCGATGAGACGGTGCGGGAAACGATCGGCCACCGTTGCCAGAAGGAGTCCCAGTACCCGATCGGCGGCCGCGGCGGGTCTGCACCGTACCACCGGAGTGAGCTCAGCAGCGCACCACACTCCTCGTGCTGCATCCGGCACGCTTCACACCTCCAGAGGTGCGCCTCGGCCCACCGCTCGCGGACGGGATCGAGCTGTCCGTCGAGAAGCTGGTACAGCGTCTCCTGGTCTAGGTGCTCGGCTTGACTCATGCGTCGGGATTCCTCCATTTTGGGCTCCAGTACTTAGACGCAAACCCCGAGCCGACGTTCAAGAGATTCACCGGGACCTGACTCCAGCAAAGGCACCTCAGCGATGCGTGGACAGCATGCGGCGCAGTTTTTCACGCCCATAGAACAGGTTTGAGCGCACCGTAGCCGTCGGGCAACCGCACTTTCGAGCCACCTCTTCAGTCGACAGGCCTTCGACATCGTGGAGTACGACGATCTCCCTCTGTCGCGGCGGTAACACGTGGATCGCCCGCTCCAGTTTTTGCAGAAACTCCTGGTGCTCGACTTGCTGGTCGGGCGATTCGACCCGGCGATCGGCAAAGTTCTCCTCGAACCCCTCAGGCGATTGAGACTCGACGGCTGCGGACCGCTGTCGGCGACGGAGGTGGTCCAAAGCGGTGTTGACCATGATCCTTCGGGCCCACGGAAAAAACGCTTCCGGTCGCGACAGCCGGGCGAGATTCTGATACACTTTCACGAAGCCCTCCTGCAGCACGTCATCGGCGTCTTCGTGTGATCCCGTGTACCTGCGGGCCAACGCATAGAAAGCGTCCTGATAGGCCGAGATCAGATCGCGAAACGCGCGCGGATCACCGCCTGCCGCTCGGGCCACCAAATCGGCCAAGCGCTCATCCGTCGTCGCTTGCTTTGACGGCTTTGTGATCGAAATCGTCGAATCTGTCATAGCGCCTTCCCGCGTCTACCCTGCTCCTCGACACCCAGAATCCAAGCCGCTACGCGACCAATGGGAAGATCGTTCCCAGGCGTCCAGTACGCACGATCCTCAAACACCTCGGACGACGTGTCCGCTGGTTGGTCTTCGATCTCTCTGAGAATCGACCGCGCGCGTTCCCGCCATCTCTCGAGGTTCGCTGGGCGTAGATCCACCCAGCCCGCGTCAGCCCAGCGCTCGATACCCTCCGGCGTCAGCTGTTCGCGGGCCTCTTCGAAGTACACAGGGATCTTCATCTTGGGCCCCCTGATCAACCGACCGTTTGGCAATCGAATCGGAAGCCCGATCGATAGAATGTGTGACCTAAGCTTCGTGTCCTGCTTGACGATCTCGGCGCACGAGGCGCTCATTTCTTCTGGATCACTGGTGGCCACCGCCTCGAGGCTGCCACGAGCCCGCTTCAATAGAGCTGCCTCGTAAAGCAGCTTCGACAGCCGGGGCGGACCCAGCATTTCGAACGCCACCGACTCAAAACCGGTGTCGACTTCCAGCTGTCGCATCTGCTCGAGCGCTCGGTGGCGCATGACGCCAGCGCGATAAGTCGGGCCAAGCGTCGAGCCGTCCAGCGCCGCGACGACTTCGCGACCGGTGGTCCCACCCTTAATCTCAGCGATGACATCGGCGGCGATCTCTTCAGGGGTGACGAACTCCATTTGGCCGAGCGCGGTCACCGTTTCGAACTCTTCGCAAGAGAACACCCCGTTTTCGCCAGTATCGATAAAGACCGACTCGAGCAGCGCCTGCTCCCCATCGCTTCCTCGGACGGGGGCCCAGCCAGACGCATCGTCCGCCATCGCCTCACTCACCTCGACGGCTTGATCCGCTTGACAGTCGTACAGCGGGATTCCTCGCCCACCCGGGGTGACCGGACCGGCTCCGATTTCTTTCCAGGCGACCGCCGCACTCGGCTTGATCTCCTTCACGATCGGCGCGTCCGGTGTACGAGCCAACAGGTAGAGCAGCATCGAGTGGGCACCGGCGATCGACGACTTCGAAAGCAGGACCCGACTTGGTTTCTCCTCGGAGTGCGTGTAGGGGATGTTCAACCCCATGCCCCCGGAGCCCGTGGTCCCCACTTTCAGATAGAACGAGGTTCCGGCCGCCTTTAGCGACGCTCGAAGCACTTGAACGTGACGGATCAGCTGTGGCAGCGAGAGCGTCGTCAAGTGCTGTTCGATGATGTCGGACAGCTCCTCGGCGCCAGCTGTTCCCGCGTCAACGCCGGCGACGACTTTCTGTACCCGGCGAACGCTGTAGAAGACGTCTTGGTACGCGAACGCGGTTGCTGTGTTGATACAGTCGATGGCCACGTGGGGCCGAGACTCAGTAAGCAACTGATACAGGTAGGCCTGGGAGAGGATCTCTTCACTGAGCTCCTTCATGGTGTCGTCGATGATCGCGCGGCGCGTGGATCGGTCGACCAGAAGGGCGGCTCGGTCCTCGTCCTTCAATGAATCGCGGACGAACACGTTCCCCCATGCTGGTTCGAAGGCGACGTCGTATGAAGCGAAGCGCCGCTCGAGCGCAACCACGGCTTCTTCGGCCTCGTTACGACGAAGCGAATGGATGACGATCGCTCGGGGTCCCTCGTGTATCAGGGCCCTGGCGATCGCCCCTCCTACCAATCCCCAACCGCCGAGGATGAGCACTCTGCGATCCTTAAGATCCATTCTGCTCCACCATACGGTTATCCGAACCACCACGACCCAAACCAACCAATGCCAACAGCTTCTCCACTTCAGATCGATCCAGCCAACGCCACTCGCCTGCCGCCAGGCCAGCCAGCGTGAGGAACGCGTATCGAGTGCGAACGAGTTGTTCGACCCGACCTCCACAGACAGCGACCATACGTCGGACCTCCCGCTTGCGGCCTTCGGACAATTCTAGCTCGATCGTGAGGTGATCAGCCGGCGCCGGCTGGCCGCTGACGAGGGTTCGGAGCCGGTACGGTCCAGTCACGCCATCGTCGAGTTCGAGACCTCGCTCCGACTCGGCAGCGATCCGATCCATGTCGAACTCTCCCGACACCTCGACTCGATAGACGCGATCGACTCCCCACCGCGGATGAGTCAATCGGTGTGCCAACTCACCGTCGGTGGTAAACAACAGCACGCCTTCCGTGTCGCGGTCCAATCGGCCTACGTAGATGAGTCGACCCTCATCCAGTTGGGGGATGAAGCCGTACACCGTCTTGCGCCCGCCTGGATCACGACGGGTGGTCAGCACCCCGACGGGTTTGTTGAATAGCAAACACCTCGGAAGGGATCGCGTACCGTTCCCGAATTCGGCCTCAACGATCTTGCCTCGATAGGTGACCTGATCCGACGGCCCGACGGTTGTGCCAGGTCGTGTGACAACACGGCCGTTTACGGCTACCAAACCGGCCGCAATCAGATCCTCGCATTTGCGGCGGGATGCGATCCCGGCTTGGGCGAGATAGCGCTGCAGGCGAACTGTCACTCATCTTCCCCGGCGATACGGTCGCCGGAATCGAACTCCAGCTCTTCCTGGCGCTCGCGATCGGCGAAGAGCACTTCCAGCTCCTCCGGTCTAGGCAAGGCATCGAGACCGGGCAACCCGAAGTACTCGAGAAAGTGGCCAGTGGTTCGGTATAGAAGCGGCCTGCCCAACCCCTCACCCCGACCCGCGACCTCAACCATTCCACGCTCCAGGAGCGTCCTCAGAACTGCGTCAACAGACACGCCGCGGATCGACTCCAGCTCGACCCTAGCCACCGGCTGCTTGTAGGCAACGATGGCCAGCGTCTCTAGCGCCGGGCGGGACAACCGCGGGCGCGGCGCCGCTGCGCGTAGTCGCTCGATCCAAGCCGCATAGTCCGATCGGGTGACAATTTGAAATCCGTCGGCGATGCGTTTGATACCAAATGCTCTGCGCTGCATCACGTAGTCCGCTTCCAGACCGCGGACGACGTCCTCGATCATCGCCGCCGTGGTGTCTTCGATCAAGCTCGCCAGCTGCACCGACGTGAGTGGGTGATCAGCAGCAAATAACAGCGCTTCTACGATATGCTTCGTATCCAAAACCGCCCTAGTGGGAGCGGTGCTTGCATCCGTCATTTCTTGAACCCCTCACCTACGAAGACGTTGATGTCGCCGAACCTCTCGGCCTGTCGCAGGCGAATCTCGCCTTCGCGGGCCATCTCCAGCAGCGCAACAAAAGTCACGATCCAGTGGGATCGAGGTTCGCCCACCACGAATAACTCGCGGAACGAACTTCGACCCTCCCGCCTCAATCGGCCCCGAATGAAATCGACCTTTTCCTCGATCGTGACCGCGAGTGGCTCTAGATGGTGAACCCGGTCACGAGCCGCCTGCCCCATGACGTCGGCAAAGGCCCGTAACAAATCGCCCAGCGTGGCTCGGTTGGCTGGTTCCTCCTCGGCCCGCGCCTCGTCCTCGGCCAACCATTCTCGGTATCCTCGACTAAACAGCAGACGACGCGACGATTCGTGATCCCGGAGGTGCTCGGCGATCTCCTTGAACTGCTGGTACTCGATGATCTTTAGCACCAGCTCACGCCGTGGATCATCGATCTCCTCGTCGTCCAGGTCCGGCTGCGGAAGCAGCATCTGAGCCTTTATTCGCATCAACGTCGCCGCCATCAGCAAGAACTCGCCTGCACTTTCCAGCTTCTCTCGCGTCATCGCCTCGACGTACTCGAGAAACTGCTCGGTTACCACTGCTATCGGGATGTCGTAGATATCTACCTCGTTCTTCTTGACGAGATAGACTAAGAGATCGAGTGGTCCCTCGAAGTCGAGGGTCTCGAGCTTTACGCTGTGACCGGTCGATTCAACGTCTGCCATAGGCCGATCGCCTCGCGTACCTCGCGCATCGTTTCTCGCGCCACTTCCTGAGCTGCCTCACGTCCCGCATCCAGGATCGCGGCCACCTGGTTTGGGTCGGATCGCAACTCGGCTGCTCGCTCCCGCATCGGCGCGAACGTCTCGATCAATACATCGGCCATGAGCATCTTGTCTTCGTAGCAGCCGATCTCGGCACTCCTGCACTGTCGTTCGACTCGGCTGATCGTGGCCGAATCGGAAAAGTATCCGTGCCACGTGAACACGTTACACACCTCGGGTCGGCCGGGGTCTTCCCGACGCTTGCGCTGAGGATCGGTGAACGCAGTCGCCATCCGCTCCCGAATCTTCTCTGGCGGGTCGAGGATTCCGATATGGTTTCCCTTCGTCTTCGACATCTTGCTCTGCCCATCCAGGCCCAGCATGCGCGGGGTCTCAGTCAGCAGGACCTGTGGCTCCGGAAACGTCTCACCAAATGCGTTGTTGAAACGTCGGGCCAACATACGGGCGAGCTCGAGGTGTTGCGACTGGTCCTCCCCCACGGGAACCCGGTCCGCCTTGTAGAGCAGAATGTCCGCCGATTGAAGCACCGGGTACATGAGGAGCCCGGCGTTGACCGACTCTCCACCGCCCGCGGTCTTGTCCTTGAACTGGGTCATTCGCTGTAGCTGCCCAAGCGGTGCAAGCGACGTGAGAACCCACGCCAGCTCGGTGTGCTCAGGAACCTCAGACTGGATGAATATGTGGCACTTATCGGGATCAAGGCCCGCCGCCACCAGTGAGACCACCATGTCCTCGGTCAGCTTTCGGAGTTCCCGAGGCTCGAACGGGCTGGCGATGGCGTGGTAGTCGACGATCGGATAGAAGCACTCGTATTCGTCCTGCAGGCGAACCCAGTTCCGAACCGCACCCAGGTAGTTGCCGATATGGAGCTCGCCTGTCGGTTGAATGCCGCTTAGGACACGGCCGCGCCGCTCGGCGGCGGATCCACCCGATCGACTCATCCGATCCCCATGGCGAGGCGCACCATGTGCCATGTCCATATGCGGGTCACCCCAAACACGATGCTTCCAACCGGAGTGAAGAACAGGAGCAGCATTACGATGATCAGTCCGTAGCGACCCGTTGACTGGTACGAATAGGCCATCGGGCGCGGCAAGAAGTTGGCTACCACGTGCGAGCCATCCAAGGGCGGTACCGGCAACATGTTGAACACCGCCAAGATGAGATTGATAAAGATGCCGTACTCACACAACAGCAGAATCGCTGGCGAGATTTCGCCTCCAATGGCGACGCGAGCGACAAAGAGACCAGCGGCAAACGCGATTGCCAGCAGGACATTGGATGCGGGACCCGCCAACGAGACGGAAATATCACCCCACTTGCGGTCGCGGAAGTTCTCCGGGGTGACCGGTACCGGCTTGGCCCAACCAAACAGTATGCTCGAACCGGTCACCAACAGAAACAGCGGCACCAGGATCGATCCAAAGAGATCGATGTGCGGGACCGGGTTCAAGGTCAACCGCCCCAGCATCCGCGCTGTGGGGTCGCCCCACCACTCGGCCACGTACCCGTGAGCGTACTCATGCACGATCACCGAGAAGAGCAGAACTGGAAGCAGGAAAACAAGTGACTCGTTCATGACGTCGGAGAGTTAAGGTGTGATGGGTCTAGGAGTCGCGCTCGCGGCACTGCGAGCACCTTAACCTATGCTGGCCTGGAGCGAGGTGTCAAAACGGCGGACCGAGATCCCGTTGCCGACCTGCCTTCGGCGCTGTATCTTCGCACCCCACTTTAGATTACATTTTCAAATACTAGTTCTGAGAGGGACCATGCCAAACGTGAAGTCTGCCGCTAAACGCGCCCGTACAAACAACCGGAGTCGTGAACGAAACCGCGATGCGCGATCGCGTCTGCGTACCGCCATCAAGAAGGTCCGTCAGGCCGGCACCGCCGAGGACGCCAGATCGGCGCTCCGTGAGGTGGAGAGCCTACTCGACCGCCTGACTGGTCGGAGGATCATCCACAAGAACGCCGCCGCTCGGCACAAGGCCCGTCTAAACGCCCACGTGACCAGGCTCGACGCGCGCTAGACGCCCTAGGCGCGGCCCGTTTCCCGGTTGAGCGTGGCGCGAACGATCTCGGCGATTCCGCGCCGCATTTCGACGCTTCCGATGGTGAGCCCGTCCGGGTAGGAGCGCTCCGCCAA
>DAOWHI010000260.1 GCA_030641505.1 Gemmatimonadota bacterium
CGATTCCCTGGAGGCGGAGTTCTATCTCAATGGCGAGCTGTTCGCGACCGCCAGCGGAGACCCCGATGATCCAGCGATCTTGGGTGCCGATGGCGAACCGTTAACGCCGGAGGAGTTCCTGGTTCTGTTTCAGATCTACGAGTTGGGCGAAGACTTGTTTACGCTGTTCGGTGATCTCACCGCCCCGGTCGGCTTGATCATTCTGCTGGGTTTCCTCTTCTAAACCGAGGCTGGCTTCAACTCTCTTGCTGACGTCGAGCGAATTTGTCCGCCCAACCACGCCACCCGTCCGACAGCTGAGGGGCGGTCAGTAGAGCCTCGGCCTCGTGTCGGTCTCGCGTGTAGATGCGAAAAACATCTCCGATACTGAGGTCGTGATCAGGTCGCTCGACGATTTGGATCTCGTCGCCGGCACCGACATCTCCCTCTTTGATTATTCGTAGATACGTTCCAGGTCGCCCGGCCTGAGCGAATTTTCGAGGGAAGGTGGGGTCGTTCATCCGGACCGCGAAGCGCCAGCAGGGCACTCGCGGTTCGGAAACCTCGAGCAGTGTGGTCCCGATTTGCCAGCGCTCACCGACCAAGGCTCCAGTAACGTTGACTCCCTCCGTGCTGAGGTTCTCGCCGAACTCACCATGTTCTAGCGAGCGCCCTATCTCGGCCTCCCACCACGCTTTGTCCTCTATGGCGTACGCGTAGATGGCTTTGTCGGGCCCGCCATGGGCACCCCGGTCCGCCTGTTCGTCGCCTTCGAGGTTGACGCCGCGCGCCGCTACGCGTCCGGTCACTGGAGATTTCCAAATAGCACTCTCGGCCGGGGCTCCTCTGTACTCGAAGGTTCGAGTTCGCCCCACGCTGACGGCGATTAGCTTGCCAGACTGCGGCTTTGTGCTGGGTTTCATGCGCCGTATTCTAGTACTGAGTATGGTTCGCTGCCGACTCGGCACTTCGCGTCTATTATTGAGTTTGGACAACCCGCGCTCGTGATCTTGACTCATTCAGCGAACCGGAGCTCCATCATGGATATCAACGGTCCGATCTCCCGTCGCGCACTGCTCGGTTACGGTCTCGCATCGTCTACCGCGGCTTTCATCCCGGATCTGCCAATCGGTCAGCTGTGGGCAACTCCGACGAAACCCCTTCGACCTCGATCACAACTGTCGCCGGTTATGGGCGACGAGCCATGGGTGATGGCCGCCACCGACTTGGCGGCCGCGATCCGCGATCGCAGAATCACCAGCCACGCCGTTGTCGAGTCCCATCTAGAACGGATCGCGAAGGTTAATCCCAGGGTGAACGCGATTACGGAAGTGCTGGGTGAGACAGCGATGCGAGTTGCAGACGAAGCCGATCGGGCCGTCGAGAATGGGGATGACGTGGGTCCGTTGCACGGCGTGCCGTTCACGATCAAAGAGAACATCGATGTCGCAGGGTCGGCGACGTCGATGGGAGTGCTTGGACTCGAAGAAGAAATTGCAGCAGTTGATGCGCCGCTCGTGGCCCAGCTCAAGGCAGCGGGTGCGATTCCGCTGGCGCGCACGAACATGCCCGACTTCGGGTTGCGGTGGCACACCAAGAGCTCGCTGCATGGTGCCACGGCGAACCCCTGGGACCGCACGCGAACCCCTGGTGGGTCGAGCGGTGGTGAAGCCGCCTCGCTGGCGTTGGGGATGACACCGCTGGGCGTAGGAAACGACTACGGGGGCTCGGTGCGCTACCCGGCTCAATGCTGCGGGGTGTGCTCGATTCGGCCCACGCGGGGGCGGGTCCCCGACAACTCGGCGATGGCACCGGCCGAGTTCCCGATCAGCATGCAGTTGTTTATGACCAACGGACCGATGGCGCGTCACGTTCGCGATCTGAGGGTCGCTCTCAGCGCTATGAGTGGGTCAGATCCGCGCGATCCGTGGTGGGTGCCGGCCCCACTCGAGGGCCCGTCCATGGGTCGCCCGATCAAAGTGGCGATGACGACGGATCCGGGCGGGGAGGGCACAGATCCGGATGTGGTCGATGGTGTGCGACGGGCAGCCGACGCGTTGTCGAACGCCGGGTACGCGATCGAGGAGGTCGATTTGCCGGCGGTTGCTGAAGCCGCTGCTCTCTGGGCGCGAGTGGTGGCGGCTGACATGCGGACCGACTTCGTTCCCGCGGTGCAAGAGCTTTTGGCTCGGGATTCGCAGAAGGTGCTCAATGACCTTTTTGCGGTCGTCCCACAGCTAAGCCTGCGAGGCTACATGCGTGCCCTGGCGGATCGAAACGGGATAGCGCGTCAGTGGACGCAGTTCGCGCAGGAGTATCCGCTAATCCTCGGACCGGTCTCTACCGAGCAACCGTTTGCGGTTGGTGATGACCTAAAGGGAAGGGAGGCGGTCCTGCGGCAACTTCGCTCGATGCGGCTCGTGGTGACTGCAAACTTGCTTGGGCTGCCGGCAGCCGTCGTTCCCGTCGGTCTCGCCAACGAGCTTCCGCAGGCTGTTCAGGTGATCGGCTCGCTGTATCGGGAGGACCTGTGTCTGGATGCAGCCGAAGCGATCGAGAGCGAGCTCGGCGTGCTAACGCCGATCGACCCGCGAAAGTAGAGAGCGAGCATGCCCTGGATTCAACAAGTCCCGATCGACGAGGCCACCGGTCGCCTCCGGGAGCACTTCGATGCCGCCATGCGTCGCGCCGGACGGGTGTGGAATATCGTCCACATCATGAGTTTGAATCCGCGTGTGCTAGAGTCAAGCATGCGATTGTACATCGACGTGATGAAGGGTCGATCGCCGCTGACCCGCGCGCAGCGAGAGCTCTTGGCGACGGTCGTGTCGGCCGAGCTCGATTGCCACTACTGAACGCAAGCTCACGCCAACGATCTCCGGGAAGAGATCGCGGACCAGTTCGAAACGGAAGATAAAGCCGACGCCTACGTGCACGCGGTTGTGAGGGATTGGCACTCGGCCCCGTTGCCCGCGGTCGATCGTGAGCTGTGTGTGTTCGCGGCGAAGTTGACGCACCATCAAGGCGACATGGTTTCGGAGGATCTCGACGTCTTACGCGAGCACGGGCTTGGTGATGATGCGGTCCACGACGCGGTTCAAGTGATCGGCTACTTCAACTACATCAGCCGTATCGCCGACGCGCTCGGCGTCGAGGCCGAGACGTTCATTCCTTCATGGGGTGGCGCCGCAAAGGAGGCACGATGAACCAGCAGGTGTTGGCGATATCCGCGATTCTGGTCGCCCTTGGTTGTACTGAGAGCACCAATCAGGCGAGCCACGAGATACAGGTCCGCCACCAGCAGGACATGGTGTACGAGCTCGATGTGATTCGGAAGACGGACCGGGCGGTCGTGCAAATCATCGAGGTTCGAAACGGCGTGGATCCGTCGAAACCAGGCGCAACCGAGTTGACTGACATCGATGGAGACGGGCACGCCGACCTGCGCGTGCTGGGTGGGGAGACAAAAGACGGAACCTGGCACAAGATCTGGATCTACGATCCAGAAGAGGAGGGGTTCGTCTGGTCACACACGACGGAGTAGTGAGATGATTGATCATGTGGTTCTCAACGTCGCTGACTTGAATCGCAGCCGGCAGTTCTATGAGCAGGCTCTGGCTCCGCTCGGGTACGAGGTCATGGAGGAGTCGCTCGAGATCGCGGGGTTTGGGTCGAAGGAAACTGGGAAACCCGACTTCTGGGTTGTCCACCGTGAACCGCTTCATAGCCAAGTTCACGTCGCCTTTGGTTGCGAGAATCGCGACCTAGTGGACGCGTTCCACGCGACCGCTATCGCGGCCGGTGGGCAGGACAACGGCCCACCCGGGGTTCGCGAGATGTACCACCCCGATTATTATGGCGCGTTCGTGATGGACCCTGACGGCAACAACGTCGAAACCGTTTGTCACCATCGCGAGTAGTGCCACTGCCGGACAATGACATTCGGTACATTTGCCTGTCGGACCTCCATCTGGGGGAGCAGGAGAGCGTCCTAACGCCCCTCAAGGTGTC